>JAPKCZ010000666.1 GCA_028822745.1 Kiritimatiellia bacterium
CGCAATCCCAACAGATAGTGATATTCCCCAGCCGAACGCCCCAGTACCTTGGGCGGGACGTCTGAACTGCCCGCGAAGACCATACGAAGCGTTTCCTTTCGCGACGCACCGGCTTTGGATGTCGCCGAGTCGCGAGCTGTCACCGCATGCGACACTTCAATCACCGCCTCGCGCTCTCGAAAATGAACAGAGAATCCGGCGCCCCGTGCCTCGAAATCAAACGGTTTCCTATCGGCCCCGCAGGACGCACTAAAAATAAGCGGCAACCCGGCAAGCATTTGAGAGCCAGACTCAGGTGCGCGACGTGTCGAGCGCCCAGCCTTGGCCTGCAGGGGTCGCCCAAACTTGCGCGCCGAGGCGGTTTTTAGTTTTGGCTCCGCCGACACATCGTCCGAGCGCGCCTGACGCGCAGCGCCCGCAGGAGAGACGTCGCGGACCTGTTGCTGCAGTGTGACAGAGTCGCGTTTAAATCGACGTACAATGCGCTGATCCAGAAAGGCGGCGTAGCGCTGAAGCCAGGGTCCTGATTGATCAGACACGCCGCGCCCTTCTGCCAGTCCTAGGAGCGAGGATGACAAGACGACAGTGGCAACGACGAGACCCGCGGCGGCAATAAGAACGACCGCATAGATCCCTGAGCCCGTAATGCGACCCAACCATGTAAAAAGACTTTTCAACGATCTGACCTGACTTCAAATCAATATTCGACATCCGTCAATCAGGCCGGCGAAAAAATGCATACGCCAGCCTGCCGAACAGCAATCAGAATACTGACACGTTTCAGTTGTAAATCCAGCATTTTGATAATACATTTGCCTCAGCGCTGTGCCGATACACAGCACCATGACGCGCTTTTTTCGAGACGCACACTATGCAAACAGAATCAGAAACGCCAGCCATAGATCCGGAAAAAGATATCGAACAGGCCTCCTCCACAAACGGACTGGACCCTGAAATTGTTCGCATGCTAGCGCCAATGGTTCGTACGTTTGCCTCGCGTTCCTGATTCTCGCTGACAGGCAAATACGTTTTTTGCTCAAGCAGACGCAGGATCTTGGCCTGAGAACCCAAAGGTAGATCGCCAATTTCGTCAAGGAACAGCGACCCGCCATCCTCGGCCTAGACATAACCCGTTTGCGTATCCATGGCGCCCGTAACATGCGCCGCAACCCATCTTCAGGGCTAACCACAACAGCCGACAAGGTCAGTTCAGGGCTCGAATTCGCTATATCTGCGTTAGCATGCATCGTTAGGGCAACTTCCAGTGGTGCCAACCGCAAAGGGGCGCATAGACAGGTCTAACAGCCAAGGGATTGCAAGGCCGCTGCGCATACGTTACGTGGTTGTCGCAGTGCATGACAGGGAGAGCATCGATTCGGGTCAATACGGCAAGGTGTAGCGCGGATCAAGCGTGAAGGCGTTCTCGATGTGACGCACCTCCGGATTTCGGTCACCCGGTTCGCCAATCACTTCAACAACGTCGAAACGTAAGAAATTATATTTAAAACGACATGCTTGAAGATAGTGAACAGCGGCGCGTGAAACTGTTTTACGTTTCGCCGCCTTTACCGCTTCAATGGGACGACCAAATGCCTCGCTCTTGCGCGTCTTCACTTCAACAAAAACGAGGACGTCCTTTTTGCGTGCCACAATATCAAGCTCGTCGCGTGGACCCAGGCGTACGCCTATCCCCAAAACCCGGTAGCCCGCTTTACGCATCAGTTTCGCGGCGATCGCTTCACCCCAATCACCGGATGCTTTTGTACGTGATGTCATCCGCCCCCCCCTTGTTTCATATCCCCTGACGCTTAAAGCGACAACTGACGCTGCGCATATGCGTCTTGAACCGGTCTGAATGAATATCGATGAATCGTGCAAGGGCCGTGCGCCAACAACGCCTTACGATGCACCGCTGTCCCGTAACCTTTGTGGCGCGAAAATTCGTATTGCGGATAAATGAGATCGTATTC
>JAPKCZ010000667.1 GCA_028822745.1 Kiritimatiellia bacterium
TCACTACGTGACAGTTTTCGCCAACGTATTCGTCGATCCGATCGACGAGTCGATCGACGTCATTTTCGACGGACGCGGCGGTTAGGCTCGCATTAACCAAGTCGGTTAAGTCCCACTGGATGTTTTCGCTGCGGAACCAAATGACCTCATCAGCCGGAGCGGTGCAATGGTAGAGATCCTCGCGAAGGGTACCGAGGGACATGGTGTGCGTTCGCGGTTCGATGATTGCAACGATGTGCTCGCTGCCCACGTGATTCCTAAGGCCCTGAAGAGTCGTACGAATGGCAGAGGGATGATGAGCATAATCGTCGTAACAACGAAGCCCATCTTTCTCCGCAAAAAGCTCCAACCGCCGTTTGACACCTTTAAACTGGCCCAGCGCTTCGATGGCAACGTCGGTGGGAACGCCGGCATGGCGAGCTGCGGCGATAGCGGTCAGCGCGTTATCGACGTTGTGCACACCGAGTAGCGCCCACTCGACCGTCCCTAGCGCGGTATCGTCTAAGATGACGGTAAAGCGACTTCCATCTGACGTCATCGCGGACGCGTGCCACGATTCGCCGTTGTCTTTATCGATCCGTTTTAATCCTTTTTCTTCCATGGCAGCGAATCTAGAGACCGGTGTCCAACAGCCTTGTCGTAACACCTCGTCGACGGCTGACGATTGTTGTGGGGCGACGATCAATCCGTCGCTGGGGACGGTACGGACGAGGTGATGGAATTGGGTTTGGATTGAGTCAAGATCTTTGAAAATGTCCGCATGATCGTATTCAAGGTTATTGATGACCAACGTCTTAGGGCGATAGTGGACGAACTTTGAGCGCCGATCGAAATACGAAGTGTCGTATTCGTCGGCTTCAACCACGAAAAACGGGCTCTCGCCGAGGCGCGCCGATATGCCAAAATTGTTGGGGACACCGCCGATCAGGAAACCCGGATCAAGTTTGGCGTACTCCAGAATCCACGCAACCATGCTCGTTGTCGTGGTCTTACCGTGAGTTCCCGCGATTGCAATTACCCACCGATCTCGCAAAATTTTCTCGCCGAGCCATGCGGCGCCCGAGGTGTAGTCGAGATTTTGGTTGAGTACGAATTCCACGGCGGGATCGCCCCTTGGGAACTTGGCATTACCGATGACGATATTGTCAGGTACCGGGTCAAAGTCTGACCGGGCGAAGCCTTGATTGACCGTTATCCCTGCATTCGCGAGCTGTTCGCTCATGGGCGGATAAATAGGGCCGTCTGATCCTGCCACTTCAAAACCGGATTCCTTCGCGAGTAACGCCAAACTACCCATGAGGGTGCCTCCGATTCCGAGAAAGTAGACACGCTCGCTCATGTTGCTAACGCTGAGCTTATGCTGTAACTCGCGATTGCGATGAGGAGTGCGATGCCAACGGCGCGCGTCATGTCGACACTCATTGCCCGGTGAAGAATGAATCCCGACGCAGCGAGGCTCCAAAGAAGGAAGGGGATTGCGACCAGGACATTCCCGGTAAGCTGGAGCACGAGCAGCATTAGAATACCGAGAACGAGGTCAACGCCCGTCATCGCGGCGAAAGTTTGATAGAACCTTCGATGGAGTCCACCGAGTCGGAGCGCGCCCCATGTCATCAGCGCCGTGACGGCGAGCGCACCGTAAGTGGGTAGGAGTTGTATCCCGTTTAGACCAGAACTTTCAGACATCGCACCCGGTCCGAACAATTGGGTGAATGTGGTGAGCACCGTTTGCAGCGCGATTAACAAAACAATGAAGTAGGGGTGCGAAGGCGCATTTTCGGGACCATCCCGAAATACGGCGATGTTCCAAAACAACTGAACAACGGCGAACATGCGGAAATTGTCGCATAAATAGTGTGGATCCCTGAGAATCCCGCCTTTCACCCTTTGGGGGAGTCTTGATGACGCGAAGAAACGTGCTCTACGCGCAGTCGGGCGGGGTTACCGCGGTGATCAATGCGAGTGCTTG
>JAPKCZ010000668.1 GCA_028822745.1 Kiritimatiellia bacterium
CTCAAGTCGCCAGGAAAGCCATAAGCATAGACGTGGCCGTTGCCGCCGTTGATATCAATGTCGGCGTCATAGGCGAGGCTGCCGCCCAGTTTGGCGAGGGTGTCCGCTGTTGAGCGATTGAAGCCCCAACGGAAGGCCACGCGTGCATGCGCCGTCAGTAGTGGTGTTAGGAGGAGCAGAAGGGCCAGTGCGGCGAACCATGATGCGCGTTTGATCATCAGTAAATCCCCGTCGTACGTGGCATCCACACCGTCGCTTCGATATCAATGTCGTTCGCATCATAGATCAAGTGCTTTACAGCAGGCAGTAGGGGCACGGTTTGGGAATCGGTGCCTTGGACAAGCCCCAGACGCGTCGCCGTCGACGGGCTGAATCGCAAAATACTGATTTCGTTGCCGCTGGCTTGGCCTAAGACGTTCCAGTCCGATGACCGTTCCGCAGCAGAGTCGACGATGGTCATCAGGAACGCACTTTCGTTGGCATGTGTGAACTCATCATCGACGGAATAGCTGCTGTCGTCATTGCCCGCGCTCCATTCCTGAATGTAATCAGGCGTGTCCAGCACGATGGCCGAGCTGATGGCGCGTCTGCCAGCTTCTTGGCGCGCAGTATTCATGACTTCTGTTTGCGTCGTACTAAGCGTCATGACCTGCAAGAGTCCTGCAAACAGGGCGACTATTGCAACAAGTGCGATGAGGAACTCAACCATGGCCTGCCCGCGACGTCGCTGTGATGGCTTTTTCATTTGTGTGGCAATCATCAGTGGCCTCTCCGTCTTCCGCCGCCACCACCGCCGCCGCCACCGCCACCACCGCCGCCTGGTGCAGGAATACAACGTGCGCTGTTTAAGGCGAGCCATGAGACGCCCGCAGCACGAAAGGAGCGGATTTCCCATTGGCGTAATTGGGCGCAATAGAAGCAGTTGAAGGATGGGGGGCCTGAGGCCATGTAAATGGGTAGATGCGTGTCAATGTGACGGCGCCATTCAAAGTTGAAACCGCCCCCGCTTGGGGCCGATGACGCATCCAGTGGAATGAGTCGTACGTCGTGAAAGGCAGGCAGCACCATCGTGTGGACGTGTGGCGGCGTGGTTTCATCCAAATAGCCGAAGGCCTTGGCTGCGGAGGTCCAAACGATCGTGTTGGACGTGGTCGCGCCGCCAGGCACAGGCGTCAAGCGCGTCATGTTGGCTTCGATGCGCGTTGCGGCATCGGCCCCGGCGTAGTCATATTTTTCTTTCACAGGACCGGTTGCCGGAAAGGGGTACGAAACGGTCATATCCATTGCGTCCCACGGGTGCCATGCCGGGCCGTAGCAATACCAGATGACAGAGGATGTCATTCCGGTATCATTCACGACGCCCGCCAGACCGCGATCTGCAGCCAGTTGGTTGATGGTACTGTCTTCGAGGAGGTCGCGGGCAGCCGATTGAAAGCGCGTCAAGCCAAGTCCGAAAATTTCGCTGTTAATGTAATCTTGCCGTTGCACGGGAGGTAATCCCGGCCACCAGCGGTAGTCCGTGTAGGAGGGTAAAAGGCTTGGGTTGGTGTTATGAAACCAGCACCAGTTGCGTCCAGCAACGGCATCATAAAAGGCGACATTCAGTAAGATGTGACCCCCACTGGAGTCTGAGTAAAATTGAACGTTTTCTGGTCCAACCGCGACACCATCAGCCGCGATCAGGTCGAGCATGTCTGCATATTCGACCCATGCGCCTGTGTAGGGTTCTGGAAACAGGGTTTGGCCGCCTGGGCCGACGATCGCAGCGTAATCAAAGCGCACACGATTGGCATGCTCTTCGATGAGCGTCGTGAATTCATTGTTCTGAAAAATGCCATTGTTTTTGGCGGCTTGCTGCGCGGCCATGAATCCGATCATGGGTCCAACAAACGATAAGCGTGCTTGCAGGCTGGCGATGGCCTCCAGTGTGGCTGCGTCGTTGGCGGACAAAGCGATTGCCTTCATG
>JAPKCZ010000669.1 GCA_028822745.1 Kiritimatiellia bacterium
ATCCCTGCCGGCATGTCACTGACCATTCAAGCGGGCGCGATCGTCGTTGTCGATGCCGACGCGGATTTCTTTATTGGAGGACAACTCGTCATACAGGGCGACGCGGACAATCGCCCTATCTTACTAAATGCGGACGGCACCTCGCCGGTTGTCTTTCATACCGCAGGCCCCACGTCGATGCTCTCCATTTCAAACGCCGTACTCTATAACGCCACGCTAACGGCATCCAACCTGGCCACGGTGACACTTCACGACGCCTCGTTCATTGGCACATTGCATACGCCCGTTGCCATTGATGCGAACGGCGCGACAACGGTCACGATTGATCGATGTATTTTCGACACGGTATCAAGTTTAAGTTTCAACAATACGTCAGTGGACATGACAGCGTCGTTGATCAAGAACGTGATCACAACCGGCATTTCACTCACCGGAGCGATGCCCACCGCTCGCGTCGCTCACACATCACTGCGCGACGCTTACGGGTCAGGCAGCGCAATGGGTATTTCCGTCACAACAGTTTCGGCCACATTAAGCAACCTTTGCGTCACCGGAATGAATGGCACAGGACTTAGCCTTAACAGCAGTTCATCCGAACTTGTGGACTCCCTTTTCGCAAACAACGGTACAGGCATCTCGGCAAGCCTCTCATCCGCCTCGCTCATCAAAAACAACACCATCGTTAACGACCTGACTCATGCACTTTCGGGCGATGTCGTCCTCGAAAACAATATCATTCGCGGACTCGACGACCCCATTTTAAATGGCCCAGCAGTCGCATCGCACGCCAACATTCAACAGCCCTACACGAACATCTACGCAGGCCTAAACACCCACAACCGAAATCCACACTTTGTGAGTGTCCCTGACGCAGACTACCGCCTGAGTGCCATATCGCCAGCCATTGGCAGCGGTACTACAGGCGACGATATGGGAGCCCGCTTCCCCTGCGGCGCCAATCCGGCGACGCCAGAAAACCTCGTTTTCTCATCGGTCACCTCATCGAACATTACGTTGATGTGGTCAGACACGAGTCCTGACGAAACGGGCTTTCGTGTCGAACGTTCCACCGACAACAAAGCATGGACGCTTCTCGGCATCACACCATCCAACGAGGCGATTTATGATGACCAGAACGTGGCAGCGAGTTTAGATTATCAATATCGCGTAAGCGCCGAACATGAACGAGGAGAATCCTTCTTCGCCTACTCGGCCAGCACGAACACCGTTTTCAATGACAATACGCAGAACTTGATTGCTGCGCTGCGACTCTCTGAACTGAATTACCACCCCGCCCTACCCGAGCCACCTTCACCTTACGACGACAACGACTTTGAATTTATCGAACTTGTCAATATTGGTGCGACGCCGCTCGACCTTTCCGGATGTTATTTCGCGAACGGCATCACCTATACCTTCCCGCCGGCAACCAGCCTGGCCGCAGGAGCCTTTTACATTCTTGTACGGAACCCAACGGCATTCGCGACGCGTTACCCAACGACATCCATTGAAGGCACCTTTGAATCAGGCGGCCTCAGTAGTGGAGGGGAACGCATCCGCATCAAAGATGCGGATGGAACAACCGTACTCGACTTTACCTACGACGATTCCAACAATCCCGACTGGTATTCGTCAACAGATGGCGACGGATACACATTGGTCATGACAGACTTTGATGGTGACCCAAACGCATTCACGTCGTGGGGGGCGAGCACCGACATTCACGGCTCGCCTGCAGCACTTGAGCCACCGTTCGAAGGCGCAGGCATCATCATCAGTGAAGTCCTTGCGCACACGGACGAACCCTTGTATGACGCCATCGAACTACAGAACACCGGCACAAGTACGGTCGACGTTGCCGGATGGTTCCTCAGTGACGACGAAGACAACCTTAAACTCTTCCAAATCCCGCTAAATCCCGCGATCAACATTGCACCAGGAAATTTTCACGTTTTTTACGAAAAC
>JAPKCZ010000052.1 GCA_028822745.1 Kiritimatiellia bacterium
CAACGCCCTCGCCAAGCGCGATCAGCCCCAGCAGAAGATGCTCGGTACCGACGTACGGATGATTGAAGGCATCCGCTTCTTTCTGTGCAAGCTTTACAACACGCTGCGCTCGGGGTGTGAAATTTCCGAAACCGTTCATATACATTACCTCTAAGCTAAAAACCGACCCTGATTCAGGGAAACCCGATTAAATTCAAAAAAATTTGCTTATCCCAACGATCCTGTCGCCTCAAGCAGCAATAGTGTCTCCACAATCTGCCCCTAGCTTCAAATCAATTCTACTCCAAAAGTTTGGCATTTTGAAGTTTATTCCGTGTAAGGCGTGCACGCAAGGTGTCGCGCTCTTCCGGCCCCAGCACACGACCGGTGCTTTTCTGGAGGTGACCAGTCTTTCCCATCAACATGATTTGGTTGATATCGGCGATATCGACCCCGCCCACATAGCCCATTTCTATGCCTAGACGTAGGGCAGACAAGAGGTCCGCTTTTTCCTGCGAACTCATAATACGCGCGTTTTTGAGCAGCCCGTAGGCACGCGCCACCCAGTCGATGAGATTCACACGCTGCGATTCAGCCAAACGCGCACGCGCGTTTTTCTCGTGCTCGGTGACTTCGGTGACCAGATCAATGAAGGCATCAATGATCTGCGCCTCCGAGTGCCCCAGCGTTTGCTGATTGGACACCTGGAACATATTACCGTAAGCCTCCGTGCCTTCGCCCCACAAACCGCGCACAGTGAGCCCGATTTTTTCGAGTCCATTAATGACGGGTTCGACTTCGTTGGTTAGACGCAGGCCCGCCAAGTGCATCATGACGCTAGCACGCAAGCCAGTACCCACATTGCTGGGGCACGCCGTCAGATAACCCAACTGCGGCGAAAAGGCGTAACCGAAAAGATCTTCAATTTCACTGTCGACGGCGTTGATCTTGTCCCAGATGTCACGCAATTGCATGCCCGGCGCAATGGCCTGTAATCGCAAGTGGTCCTCTTCATTGACCATGATCGCAATCTGTTCATCCGACGAAATCGCCAAGGCACTGCCAGGCCCACGTTCAGCCAGCTCCTGACTGATCAGGTGCCGTTCCCGCAACACGTCACGATCTGTCTCAGCCAGTTCGGCCATTTCAAGCACAAGTGTGTTCGGCATCGACGCCAAGGACGTAAAACAGCCCTTCAAACGCGTAAGAAGCTGGACGCGCTCCTGCTCCCCAGCCCAGCCGGGAAATGCGACGCCTTCAATATTGCGAGCCAAGCGAATGCGGCTTGAGATCACGATGCCAGTAGGCTTTTTCATGCCAAGCCATGAGCCCGGCTTCCTCACCATATCGTCAACGATCAATTCAGATCTCCCTCATTACGGCCCGCTCCCCGACACGGCATGTATGCGTCTAAGCGATTCATGTGCGCACGTCGCTTTCCTGTATTTCGTGTCGCAGCGCGCGAAGTCGATCTCGGATGGCGGCGGCTTGCTCGAAATGCTCCGACGCCGCCTCGCTTTTAAGCCGTGCTTCAAAATGTTCAATCTGAGCTGCGCGCTGCCTGACCGGAACTTTTCCAAAATGCTGACTCGAAGGCTGCAGGGATTCCAATAATAAACTGACGTCATCGTTGAAGGTGTCGTAGCAATCCGGACATCCAAGCAGATTGGACTTCTGCAGATCACGTAGATGCATGTGACACGTGGTGCAAACTTTCTGCCCGTCCGCCTCGGGCACATCGGCTTGTGCCGAAACCCCAAAGAGAAAATCGGTAAGCACGGGTAAGGGCAACTGGCTTCGCAGCCCATGCTTATCCGCGCAAGCCACGCAGACATTCAAGTCCTTCTGTTCTCCGTCAACGGAATGTTTAAGAGAAACGGTAGCTTCATTTTTTTTACAAATGGCACAATTCACGACGGCTCACAGGGTTTAAAGTTCATTTTCAGAATGTGCCGTCCAATTTACGCCATTTTGGGGAAGAGCGTCAATCCGCGTCTCCCTAACGCCAAGGCGCACTTGGGTTTTAGTGCATGTGAAGCATCATCGTAATCACGAGTATCCCATAGGCGTAAGCGGAATTTCAGCACCCGCTACGCTTGTGATACGGAGACTCCAGCGTAGCGGGTGGTGATGCTCTTGATATACCTTCCCATCAGCGCTAGGATTCAAGCCGCTGAAGGACATTGGCAGGCAAAAAAGTAAGATGACCGCAATGAACATGCATCGAATACGCTTCATGGCACTGCTCGTGCAAAGCTGCTTCGTGGCCTCGATGATGGCCGCCACGGGGCCAGATGACACATGGACACAGTGGCGTGGCCACGACGCTGCAGGCCGCATTTCGACGCTGCCCGATGGCGTTCCAAGCTTTAAACGTCTCTGGAAGCAGCCCGTCGCCGGTGAGTGTTTTTCTGGACCCGTGATCAAGGGGCCGCGCGTCATCTTAACCGACCACGGCAAAGGCTTTGACCGTGTCAGCGCGCTCAGCATCGACGATGGCAGCGTATTGTGGAGTAATACGTACACAAACACAGCGGAGATCAGCTTCGGATCGGGCCCGCGAACAACACCGCTTATTCTGGATAACAAGGTCTTCGTCATGAACGCTCTGGGCGTCACCAGATGCCTCGACCTCGCCTCGGGCAAGCAACATTGGCGCACACCGACAGACACAAACATGCCGACCTGGGGATTTTGTGGCTCGCCGCTCGTCGCCGACGGCAAACTACTGCTCTGCGGCGCCGCCCAGAACGGGCCCGTGGCAGCCTATCGGCCCGACGATGGGAAACGCCTCTGGGCCGCACACGATAGCAGCATGGTGAATTACGCGACGTTTCTGCCGGGCACATTCGGCGGTGTGCGCCAGGTCATTGGCTATGATGACGCGTCCCTCGGCGGTTGGTCACTGGATAACGGTCAGCGCCTGTGGAAACATAACGTGGACACCCTCGAAGGCTATATATGCCCCATGCCCTGTGCGCTTGGCGAAGGCCTCTTGATCACCACACCCGCCGACGGCGCACGCCTGTTCGGGTTTGCGCCAGACGGCACGCTCAATGATTCGGTCCTCTCATCCAGCGACGCAATCTTCCCTGAAATGACGGCGCCAACCGTGCTCGGCGACCTTGTTTTCGGATCTGGAGAACTGCTGACCTGCCTGGATGCGGCCAACGGTCTGGCAACGTTATGGACACTTGAGCATGATGAGCTCTACGGCGAGATCAGTGTCATCGCCGAACCGCGTCGCTTGTTCGCATTTTGTGACGGCTACGCCGCCATGATCGACTATGACCGTCAGTCAGCCACAACCGTCGCAGGCCAAAAGCTTTGCGAAGAAACCTATTCGCACCCGGCCATCGCCCAGGGCCGCGTCATCGTGCGCGACAGCGCGTTCATCTACTGTTACGACCTGCGCGCCGCACCCGCCGGAACCACACCAAAACCGTAACAAAACCGGTTTTGCGCTTTCCGGCTTGCATCCCCTGCCCACCTTAGCGAGACTTCAAAGCATTCTACGGCAGAATGCCGTCCGAATTGAACCAACACGAGCATTTTACCCAAGAACAGAGACCGACCCCATGAGTACGCTGACGATTCACTATCGTGATGCCACCAAGCAAGAACACGACCTAAAACTGGGCACACAGCCCGTCTTCATTGGTCGCGACCCAAACTCAGACATCGTGCTCGACGACGAGCGTGTCACGCGTGCGCATTGTGAAATTCGCCACTGGGGAGGCGCCTATGTCGTCAAAGACTTGAAATCAAAAAACGGCACATTTCTGAATGATGAACCTATCGATGTGGCAATCATCGGTCCCTTGGACATCATCAAAGTTGGCCCCTACCTGTTAACCGTATTCGACGAGAACTCGGTCCGCCTTGGCGAAACGCAAGCCGTGGAAGTCCTTAAAGAAATGAATGATGGCAAAGGCTTCAACACGATCATGCACCAGATCGTCGACAAGCTCGAAGACGAAGACACGCCTGAAGCCTGACTCAGGCCTCTGCCCCCTCCCGCCTTGCCTTTATCGAATGTAACACGATGACGAATGACCCACAGTCGCACTATCCCGAGCGCACGCAGACAATAACCCGAACCGTCCCCATACATGGCGACGGGATCACGCCCGAAAATGCGCCTGAACACAACGCGCTGGTAAACGCCTATCGCGCTCTGATCAAAAGCAAAGGCATTAGCTTCCCGACCTCCTTTGAATTCGTAGGTAAACTCGGACGCGGCAGACAGGGACAAGTTGTCCTCGCCATTCGCCGTGGTGCGCGCGGTTGCGTCACACATCACGCCGTCAAAGTTTATGATCCCAGCATCTACCTCTCCAGCGCACAGTACTGGGAAGACATGGGGCGTATTGCGTCGCAGATTACCGAACTGCATTCGATGCGCCATCCCAACCTCCTCTCACGCGGCATGTACGAAGAAGTCAAAGGGGTTGGATTCGTCCAAATGGAAGAGATTGATGGCATCGATTTAACGGATCTGCTTACGGACAAGAAGATCAGCACAGCCCTGAAGCAGATGCCCGCCTCTGAAGCCGATCGGCTCTCAAAAACCATTTTTCACAATTTGAGCAGCGGCTATGCGATACAGCCGGGCGTGGCCGTGTTCATTATGCGCCAGATTCTACGCGGACTGGAGGCGCTGCACACGGCAGGCTTCGTCCATTCCGACATCAAACCGTCCAACATCATGATTGACCGGCTGGGCTACGTTCGCGTCATCGATCACGGGCGCGCTGTGCGCCACGGAGAAGACGTACGAATCCTGCTCGGCAGCTTGGGATACATGGCACCCGAGGCACACAAACGTCTCGCCAGCGTCACGCAATCTGACCTCTTTTCCGTCGGTCTCGTCGGCGTCGAAATGCTGCGAGGCGAAGCGCTCATCACCGACACCAAAACGAGCGAGGCCGAGATTATGGCGCTTAAAGAGGATATCCCCAACCGCCTGCACGACCTCATGCCTGACTACGTGCGTGAAAACGAGACACTGATGAACGTCTTATACTCCCTGCTGCAAACAGACGTGGCCGATCGTGCCTCGAATGCACAGGACGTCGAGTCCGGAGAAGCCGGGTTGGCCGTGGTTCACCGCCAGCTTGCGCAAATTGGAAAAGACATGGAATACGATCGTGAACTGCAGGAGTTCATGACCTACATGGTCGACCCAGCAACAAATCGAATCAAGCGCCCCGTCGCAAGCGCGTAAGACACCTATAAAAACGGTGGCGCCCTGATTTGGAGTTGTCACTTTCCGAGGCAGTCAAACCGCCAGTAATTCCCAGTATTGTTTCTCGTTCTTCGTTCTTCGTTCTTCGAATAACAAGCTGGTCGCTGCGCTCCGAGGACGAGCACGAGTACGAGTACGATCCAAGAGGTCCAATCTGCGTGTTGTTCTGCTCCAAGTAACCTGTGAGGCGTTCCCGAAGCCCGTTCAGAGCACCTACGGGCCTCCCACAAAAATCGGACGTTTCGTAGCCTTGATTCTTGGTCGCCCCACCAATGACTCAAATTGCCTGGATGATCAGAGCCGGAAAGGTCCGTCAAATGGAAAAATCCTACTACTCGAGCAGAAATCAGACATGCCCACTATGGTGAATGCTCCGTCTGTACACTTGGCGGGTCAACGGTCGTGATTGCTCCATGGGTATGTGGACGGGGACGGGAGATTGGTCGCCCCGAAGGGGCAAGATATACCAGCCCAGGGCAACGCCCTGGGACGCAAACGTTAGAGAGGATTAGCCCTGAAAGGGCGGGATATAATCTCCGCGGCCTCGTCAGCAATCCCAAGGGACAGACCATTCGGGAATCTTTCTGCAGCGTCAATTTTCACTCATGCCTGCAGCCAAGGCCCGGGTCTCGGTGCACTCGGGGGCCCCGCCATTTCCTGCTTACTGCGTCGCGCTATTTGAGCGAGACCTCGACCTTATGGATCCTGCCGTCGAACGCGAAGGGGCGACGCTCTGCGTAGGCCTCCGACACAGGCGAACCGAGGTCGACGCTGACGTCGAACGTCTCCGTGGCGGTGAAGGCGCCGGGGACGGTTTGTTTGAGCGCGACGGTTATGACCTCTTTACCATCAACGGAGACCGTAGCCGTTCCGGCGCCCCCGGGCGTTCCGATCTGGGTATCGACCTCAATCTGGTGTTTCCCTGCCGAGAGCGGCGCGCTGCTTCTTCCGATGTATTGCTCGATGATCATCATGTTGTATTCGTAGACCAAAACGCCCTTATCCAGGTAGACCGCGAGTCCGCCGGAAGCCCCGCCAACGGCGTACAGAACCCCGCTCGCCTTCTCGCCGATCTCGACGTCTGCGCTGACGTGGGTGCTGACGCGTCCGACGCCAGGGGCTGTGAACTCGGGCATGCGGCGGGTGTTCTGGCGGAAGAGCCAGGTCGTGTAGGGGGTCTTCACACGGTCCTCGGGGTGCAAGCGGAGCCAGAGCCCGGCGCCGATCGGGAAATCCTTGTTCTCTCTGGCCAGCTCTAAAAAGCGCTTCTTCAATCCAGTAAGAATGGAAGGCTTTACAATGGCGAGGTCTGTTGCCTGCGAAAAATCACGCTCCAGGTGATAGAGCTCCCACTGCTCTGTGTGTGATTTCCAGTCGCTCATCCGCTGCACGGATCCCGCGGTGTCCCACGGGATGAACGGGCCTGCGGTACCCGCGAACCAGCCGTTGTAGTAGATGCCACGGCTGGCGTTGTTGTCGAAGAACTGATGCTCTTTCTCGCCAGGAGCGTCGGCGTTGTCGAAGGTATACGCGAGGCTCACCCCGTCCATGGGCATCTGTTCGTGGCCATAAACCACCTTCGGGTGGGGAATGTCCAGCAGCTCATAGATTGTCGGTGCAATGTCTATGACGTGATGAAACTGCGAGCGCATAGCCGCGCTCGGTTTGATGCCTTTCGGCCAGGAGATCACCATAGGGTTGCGAGTGCCACCGAAGTACGACCCCATGAGCTTCGTGCCTTTGAAGGGGGTCCCGCCCGCCCAAGCCCAGCCGGCGTGGTACATATTGTCTGTTTTGGGCGAGCCCAACGCCGGGAGCCCGCCAATCCGGTCGAGCGCCGCGATCTGCTGCTCGACGGTGGTGGCTATGTTGTTCTGCGCCAACAGCTCGCTGACCGTGCCGCGCTGGCCCTCTGCGCTCGAGCCGTTGTCGCCGAAGATGTAGAAGATCAGGGTGTTGTCGCGCAGGCCGCGATCCTCCAGGCCCTTTACGAGCCGGCCGACCTGGTGGTCGGTGTGCTCGACGTACCCGGCGAAAATTTCCATCAGCCGGGTTTGGAAGGGGCGCTGGTCTTCCGGAATGCTCTCCCAGGCAGCCATCGTCTCGTCGCGCGGCGTGAGCTTGGTTCCCTTCGGAATAACGCCCATCTCAAGCTGCTTCTTATAGACGCGCTCGCGGTATGCGTCCCAGCCGTCATTGAATTTGCCTTTGTATTTGTCGGCCCATTCCTGGAAGACGTGATGCGGCCCGTGGACACCCCCGGGGGCCCAGTACATGAAGAAGGGCTTGTCGGGAGAGAACGCCTGATGGTTGTCCAGCCACAGAAGGCCCTTTTGGACCAGGTCCTCTGTGAGATGGTACTTCGGGTTGTCGTGCGGCGGCTCTATGTGGTTGTAATTCTCGGTCAGGCGCGGCTCCCACTGTGAGGTCTCGCCACCGAGGAAGCCGTAGAAGTATTCGAATCCGTAGCCGTTGGGCCAGTGGTTCTTGGGTCCCATACTCGTGGTCTCGATTGCCGGGGTGTTGTGCCATTTGCCAAACGCCGAGGTATGGTAGCCGTATTCGCAGAGGATCTCGGCTATGGTGGCGGCGGTTTTCGGAATGAGGCCCGTGTATCCGTCCCACGCGACAGCGCGCTCGGCGATCGTCCCTGAACCGACGCGCGTATGATTGCGCCCGGTCAGGAGCGCCGCGCGCGTAGGCGAGCAGATCGATGTGGTGTGAAACATATTGTAGCGGATTCCCTCGCTTGCGAGCCTGTCGAGAGCCGGGGTCTTGACGTCGCCGCCAAAGGTCTCGGAGATGCCGAAACCGACATCGTCTAACAGCACGATCAGGATATTGGGGGCATCTTCGGCCAGGCGCTGCTTCTCCTCTGGCCACTTCATGACCGTATCGTTCAGGCGTGGTTTGGTGACCTTGGTCATGGGCACCGGCGGGAACGGGAGCACCGAACCATCGTCGGGGATACCGGCTTTGGCCGAACCGACAAAGACGAGGCAAGCGCAGGTGAGACAGGCAAGGCTTCTTAACATGGAACTTCGCTCCTTTTGGGGTGGTCGGATCGTATTCACGGTCGGTGCGTTCACCTTCCCAGTCCCACGTCCTTTGGCGGGAACTTCTTGAACGTCCCGCCGTGGGTCCTGAGTTTGCCGGCAACGCTGGCGAGCCACGGCGAGAGGCGGTGGCCGACTGTCATCTCTTCCTTCGGGTCGAGGTAGAGATTGAAAAACCATGGCGCGAGGCCGGTGTCCTGGACGATGGCGTGGTCTATGTACATGTGCGTTACCTGCGGGAGGATGATTTTTACGTGGGCTTTGTACTCACGAACCCGGCACGCCATGAGCTCACTTCCCCACCAGAAATAGACCGCTTCGCGCTTGGAGCGCCCCTCCTCGTGGAGCAGAAACGAGGTCTGGTCGACGAAATCATAGTAACGGTCGTCAGACAGTTGGTCCTTCGAGACCCCAGCGAGGGTGAGCGCCGTTCCAAACAGGTCCATGAGATCAAACACGTCATCGCTCTCGCGGCCGGGCTTGATCATACCCTTCCAGTACGCGATCCCCGGGACCCGCACTCCACCTTCGAACGTAGTGCCTTTGGCTCCCCGGAACGGCGTGTAGCCTGCGTCTGGCCACGCGTCCATTTGCGGTCCGTTGTCTGAGGTGACGAAGACGAAGGTGTTTTCCAGCACGCCGGCTTCCTCGAGGGCTTTGACGATCGTGCCCATGTGCATGTCGACTTCAGCTACAGCGTCTTTGTAGGGGTACTTGCTCGCGCTCATCCCTTCGAAGTCAGGATTGGCGAAATTGTCGCAGTGCACCTTCATGAAGCAGTGCTCGAGGAAGAACGGCTTGTCGCCCTTCGCCAGCTCCTTGATCCTCGCAACCGAGAAGTCGGCGAGGACCTTGTCGGCCCGTCCCATGTCCTCCGTCGCGTCGACCGAGGA
>JAPKCZ010000670.1 GCA_028822745.1 Kiritimatiellia bacterium
TGCGGAGCGCGCAGAGGGCCGAAAACAGGTGCGAGCGCATGAAGTTGGCCAGCGTGAAATTGCTATTCGAGGAACGCGCAAAGAGAGGCCGCCCCTCGCTGAATCCGGTCATATGTTCGCCGGAAACATACCCGTAGGAAAGCAGGCCGCCGCAATCCGGGTCACCCTCCAGCGCCAGGCGCTTAAACTGGTTGAATAAGTCGTCGCTTGTCACATCAACGCCCAGCGCTTCAGCGACTTCGCCAAAAAGCTGCATCCAGGCGTTGAAGTCCGATGTGCAGTTGTTCGAATGCGCCATGCCCACCAGTTTTCCGTCCGGCGTGGTCACCAAATCAATTTCAGAATGAGCACGCGAGAGTTCCTTCTCGAGTACCAGCATCGCGAAAACCGACGTGCCGGCCGAGACGTTGCCGGTGCGTACAGCGACACTGTTGGTGGCCACCATACCGGTACCCGCGTCGCCCTCGGGAGGACAGAGCGGGGGGCCCGCCTCCAGATTCCCGGCGGGATCCAAGAGCCGGGCGCCTTCTTCCGTCAACGCCCCCGCTGGCTCCCCGGCGCTCAGAACCTGCGGAAGGATTGTCTTCAGTTTCCACGCGAAGCCTTTGTCGCCGATATGGGCATCGAAGGTGTCCGCCAGCGCGGCGTTGTAATCCTGCTGTTTGATATCAATGGGAAACATGCCCGAGGCCTCACCGATGCCCATCACCTTCTGGCCCGTCAACTTCCAGTGGACATAACCGGCGAGTGTCGTCATGTGGGCGATACGGCCGGCATGCACTTCCCCGTTAAGGATGGACTGATACAGGTGGGCAATGCTCCAACGCTGTGGTATCGGATAGTTGAACAGGGCCGTCAGTTCCTCGGATGCCTGCTCGGTCATATTGTTGCGCCAGGTTCTGAACGGCACCAGCTGAGTGTCTTCGGCATCAAAGACCATGTAGCCGTGCATCATGGCGCTGAAGCCGATGGCCTTCACGCGTTTCAGGGGGACATCGTACTGCTCCTGTACATGCTTCTGCAGGTCGGCAAAGCAGGACTGAATCCCTGACCATACTTCCCCCAAAGGATACGTCCAGACTCCGTCCTCCAGCGTGTTTTCCCAGCCGTGTCCGCCTGATGCTATGGGTGCGTTGTCGCTGTCGATCAGCACCGCCTTGATGCGGGTCGACCCCAGTTCAATACCGAGGACAGCCTGACCGTCCTGAATGATTGCTGCAATCTCCGAAGGTTCTCTGTTTTTCATATTGATACCATCCTTACATCTCCACGGGACTGTCCCGAATGCCGCTAACTTAAGCTCTTCCAGCGTCAAAATCTAAAACCATTTACAGAAGGTCGCGAAGGACGCAAAGGCTCAACCACTGCTGCCGGCGGGGCCCACCGGGCGCCAAGCGGAATAGCAGGGACAGGGTCAAGCGCTCCAACATTGGAGCTCGGCGGGCTCCGCCGGTTCTTTCCTTCGTGTCCTTTGCGATCTTCTGTAAAATTCTTAACAGTGCGGTAGTAATCATGCACGGATTGCTTAACTTAGCGGCATTCGGGACTGTCCGCAAGAGGCCTATACTGTACATTTGGGGCACAATGCCGACTTTCACGGTATCCTGTCGCGGTTCTCGTTCGCCGATACACCCTTGATCTGACGCAATCTATGCACTCTCGTGACGATGTTGATGAATAGATCAGGCTAGAGACGTGCTCAATCCTTGCGCCGCAACACCTTGCGAAAAACGCACATCCGTGCCTCGGCGCTGGGTCGGGCCAGTCCAACATTGACATCTGCGGGGCTATGTTGAAGACTTGCGCCCACTCATGCTGAAGTGAGTCCTACAGGAGTTGAGAAGTTGAATGACCAGGAATTGACGGTTTCATACCCGTCCGATATTGTGGTTGAGAATGGCGGTCTGTTTTCATCACGCGGGCGTGGTTCTCATCCCCAGCGGGTGTTGAAG
>JAPKCZ010000671.1 GCA_028822745.1 Kiritimatiellia bacterium
TCTGACACAGCCCTGAAGGCTATTGGCGAGTCGGACGCAGTTGCCGCCGTACGCGGCGAATGTAGCCAGGCGGACGCCGTGGAGCAGACAGCCACACGCACACGCCGGCTGGCCAAGCGGCAGGGAACATGGTTTCAACACCAGTTTGATGTCGACTGGGTTGACGTCGACCAACAGTTTGTGGATGATATAGAGAACCGCATCGCCGACAAATGGCAATCGGTAGGGCCTGTGGCCCTCACGACACTGTGATAGAGAGTGACGATACCTGAGGGGGGGATCATGCAAGTAGCCGACACAACGGTGGTTGAGCCGTCAACGAAAACGTATCACATACCGACCAGTGGTTGGACCGTCAAGGAATTGCCGAAACGGATGCAGCCGCGGGAGGAGATGGACCGCATTGGGCCGCGCCACGTTGCTGATGCGACGCTCCTTGCTATTCTGTTACGTAGCGGGACGCAGGGACGTAATGTCGTCGAGCTCGCTGAACAGATCTTGCGAAAATATGGATCCCTGACGGCGCTTTCGACATTATCCGTTGATGCACTGACGCAAGATCAGGACGTCAAAGGCCTTGGTAAGGTCAAGGCGCAGGTGCTGCTGGCTGCTCTTGAAGTTGGCCGTCGCTTGCAGCAAGAGGCTCTGCCGGAGCGTGCCAAGATTTGTACACCAGAGGACGCTGTCAGGATATTATCCGCCGAAGCCGCGGCCTTGCAGCGCGAAGTCTTCTGGGTCTTGAACCTCGACGTTAAGAACCGCATGAACGGTCGGCCTTTCGAAGTCACGCAGGGCATTCTTGATGCCAGCCTTGTGCACCCGCGCGAAGTTTTTCGCGAAGCCGTACGTTCTGGGTCGGCGGCGGTTGTGCGTGCGCACAATCATCCGTCTGGCGATCCGAACCCGTCGGCAGAGGATATTCTTATTACGCGTCAACTCGTGGGAGCGGGGCGTGTGATGGATATTCGCGTCATGGACCACGTCATTCTTGGCGACGGCCAAGGCGCGAGCGGCGCACGCTTTGTAAGTCTTCGCGAGTCAGGGATGGTCGACTTTTCTTGAGCGCGGACACGAGTGATGATAGAAAATGAGACATGCCTACAATTCATTCAACAGCCATCATCGATTCAAGTGCCACCATTGGCAAAAATACTGAGGTCGGTCCATACAGTGTCATCGGCCCTGAGGTCGTCATTGGTGAATCCTGCCGACTCGGTCCGCACGTCACGATTGTGTCACACACGACAATAGGCGACCGTTGCGTTGTTCATTCAGGGGCTGTCTTGGGTGATGAACCGCAGGATCTGAGTTTCAGTGGTGAGGCCTCCTATGTCCGCATTGGAAACGACTGTCGTATCCGAGAAGGGGTGACGATTCACCGAGGCACGACACCCGGCAGTGAGACGGTGATGGGCGATAACTGTTTTATGATGGCGTTTACGCACCTCGCCCACAATGTCACACTTGGAAACGGTGTCATCATGGCAAATGGTGCCGTATTGGGGGGATATGTCACGGTCGGGGAAGGCGCCTTCATTGGCGGTATTACCGGCGTACATCAGTTCGTGTCAATCGGGCGGTTTGCCATGATTGGTGGTTCCGCAGGGATTTCCAAAGATTTCGCGCCGTTTATGACAGCGCGGGGTGTGACGTTGAATTGCGTGTCGGGTTTGAACACTGTAGGGCTTCGCCGTGCCGGGTTTTCTCCCGAAGAACGCCGTGATATAAAGACGGCATACCAGACGTTGTTTAACTCTGATTTAAATATTGGTCAGAATAACCCAAATTACAACGCGGAAAGTCAGCGTCGTATTAGTGCTAAGACTGGTGATTCAGATAATAGACCGTTGGGTAAAACCAATGCTCCAGATGTCGAGTTAAACCAACCACCAGTTAAAAATGCAGAAGGGTATGACGTTCCTGAAAGGGTTACGCGTCGTGATAATAATTTC
>JAPKCZ010000672.1 GCA_028822745.1 Kiritimatiellia bacterium
AAGAGAACCTGTTTGCAGGAAACTATGAAAGCACTGACGACGTGTGGAGAGATCTGAAACTAGTCGCCCGCAACGCTTGGAAATTCAACGAAATTGGATCCGGATTTTACATACTCGGAAAGGGGCTTTCCAAGAAGCTTGACCTGTTGAAAATTTCGTGTGGTTCTCGTTTGAGCTTGCAGTTCGATGATGGGGGAGCAATGCCCATCGCGATGTGTGTATCATCCGACTCTATTTTTGTCTGTAGGAAGATGACCAAGGAAGAGATCCAGTCACAGGTAGGGATCGACGCACGCGAAAAAGAAGTGAACCGGCTTCTGGACTTGAAAGCGGCTGATTTTTGGAACCCAGTTGAAGCAGAGGATCTACCCGACGACGCTACCACATTCGCGCTCCTATGGGTGGACGTGTTCAAGCACATTGAAGAGTTGGCAAAAGACCCGACTGCCAAATCGCGCATTGCAGTACGTGGAGACGATCCGCGAGACAAACACGGTATGTCTAAACCGAGAACTGGCGACTTTTGGTCGCCGGTTGCGAATTTGGTTTCAGGACGAGCGGTTTTCGCACACGCGCAGAACGAAGGGAACACATTGTTACAAACCGATTTTACCTCATTTTACTTTCAGGAAAACATTCGTGAGGATGGTTTGCATATTGATGTTAGACAACTGATTAGATTTTTCCCTGAAGAATTGAAGCGTAAATACAACGGAATGTCTAAACCGTGCTGTGCTATGCTTGGAGCTATGTATGGCGTAGACCGCGCAGGGAGAGATGCCATTTTTGGGCTACACGAGCACATGACCGACCAAATTGGACTTGAGCGTACCTTAGCGGATCCGAGCTTATTTATTGGACGAACCGAAAGTGACGCGGTCGACCTTTACGCGGATTACAGTGACGACATCATTGGTTCAGCCCCTGTGACTAACCAGCGAGAGTTCGTGTCCGCACTTCAGGAAAAGTATAAGATCGTAGTGCAAGACACCGAAGGGGAAACCTCGAAATTTGCCGGGTTGCGTTTCGACCCTGACACACAGGTTTTCTGTCACCCAGAACACACGAACCTTTTCGTTGACCAGTACGAGCGTGAGTCTGGCAAGACGTTACGCCCCAGAAAAACGCCGATGCGGGAAGATCTTCGGGTGCATATGTTCGAGAGAGAGGCAGAAACGACTACTACGCCAGCCCCGCCATGCGTAAAATCTGCGAACGCTTCCAGTAATTGGCGATCGCGATGCGACCGACCCGACTGTTCATTCACGATCAGCCAGCTTTCTGGTTTCATTGATAAGTGGGACGCAGATGTCGAGGCAGCGTTTGACTGGTTTATAGGATATTTGAAGGGAACCGCGAGTGAGGGTCTGAAGGTGCGCTTTGGCAAGACTCCATGGAACCGCCTCCACTTGCACCTTCACACCGACGCCAGTCTTCAAAAACCACGGTCCCAAGGTGGATATTTACTTTTCTTGAGCGAGCGCGAAGACGGCGACATTGCGGCTTCTGAAACATTTATCCCGCTAGCGTGGCGAAGCTTCGTATTTTCCATCGCCCACCATTCCACTTTCAGTAGCGAAGTGAATGCGTTGCATGTTGGGGTGCAGGACTGCCTAAACTGGGCGGTCTCGTTGGGACTCGATGATGAGGTCTTGCATGCATGGTGCGATAACACTGCGGTCTGTCTAACGTCATCTTCTGGCAATGCTAAGGCTGCAAAATGGCTGTCCCGCGCCGTAGGGCTCAGGTTTTTTGTCATTTCGGATTTGATTGCCGCGGGAATCTTGACAGTTGAGTATAAGCCTACGAAGGAAAACGGCAGCGATTTATTCACGAAATGTTTCGGTTTCATAGAACTTGCCAGGCTCAAGGAACTGATTGGCGTCGGCGCGACTAAGCCCGCGGTAGCTGCCATGATTGACGGCACGAAAATCATCGACGGAGTTCCTGAT
>JAPKCZ010000673.1 GCA_028822745.1 Kiritimatiellia bacterium
CCAACATTACGATCGAGGGTACTTTCATCCGCTGCAAGAAGCAGGTGCCCTACTGAATGGTTCAACTAGTAGTGAGCGGACGAATTATTGGGAGGTGGTTCCAACCAATGCTCTGGATCTCGCGTTATGGATGGAATCCGACCGGATGGGATACTTGTTGCCGGCATTAACTCCTGAGAAGTTTGAAAATCAACGGGACGTAGTGTTGAACGAGCGCCGACAAAGTTATGAAAACCGTCCATACGGACTCGCTGGGATGGTGAATGCGGCAGCTCTATTCCCTTCGTCGCATCCGTATTCATGGATGACCATCGGGCACGTCGAAGATTTGACGGAGGCGACATTTAGCGACGTGCAGGAATTTTGTCAGTTGCACTATCGCCCGAATCAGGCATCACTCGCCTTAGCCGGAGATATCGATACGGAGCATGCGCTGGACTTAGCGAGGCACTACTTTGCTGGAATTCCAGCGGGTTCGCAACCTCCGGAGTTAGTGTTGGAAAGCCCACCGGCGTCTCGGATCGAGCAGCGCCTCCTGCCGGCCGATCGGGTCGAACTGCCGCGGTTGTACCTATCCTGGGTCAGTCCGGCCATGTTTGAAGCGGGCGATGCGGATCTCGATTTACTGGCTGACATTTTATCGACTGGCAAATCATCGCGGTTACATCGTGCACTGGTTCGAGACCAGCGCATTGCCACCGAGGTCGGCGCTATCCAGTCGTCTCGCCAGTTGTCGTCAGTCTTCCAAATCATCGCCACGGCCGCTCCTGGCCATAACCTGACTGAACTCGACGCCGCGATCTCGGTCGAATTAGAGCGCCTCCTGCAGGACGGCGTGACCCAGAACGAACTGGAACGCAGCCGGATAGAGTTCGAAGCGAATTTTATTTACTCGTTACAGCACGTGGGTGGCTTTGGTGGGAAATCAGATCAACTTAATGCGTACAATGTGTTCACCGGCGACCCTGGGTTTATTACACGCGACCTCGCGCGGTATCAATCCGTCACCCCTGACAGCATTCAGCGCGCAGCAGCTCGCTATTTTGGCAAGGACCGTCGTGTGGCTCTCAGCGTGGTGCCGCATGACCATCCTGACCTGGCTCTTCGGGAGTCCGAACGGGCGGAGGTGAAGTAATGTCTGTTGATCGCACCGAATTGCCACCGATTGGACCGGATCCACTCTTTACATTCCCACGACCAGTGAAGCACACATTGGCGAACGGGCTCACAATCTGGGCCGTCGAACATGGGGCTATGCCCGTGGTAAGCGCGTGTTTGTTGCTACATTGTGGATCGGCCTCCGACCCGGAGAATCACGGCGGGCTCGGCTCGTTGACGGCCGCTCTTCTTGACGAAGGCAGTGGTTCCAGATCCGCGCTTGAAGTGCAGGAGGCCCTCCGCCAGATTGGTGCAAGATTCAACCGCCACGTTACAGCGGACGCCACGCAATTGCGAATGACGTCGCTCTCAAGATTTACTGGTCAAGCGTTGACCTTACTTGCAGAACTGGGGACCTGTCCATCGTTTGATAAAGAACAATTCACACGGGTAAAACAATTACGACTCGACCAGTTAGTGCAGTTGCGAGATGTGCCCTCCGCCAACGCGAACAGAATGATGGTCGAGGCTCTGTACGGGGATCATCCGTATGGACATAATCCATCTGGAACGGAAGCGTCGATCCAGACGTTAACACGCGACCACGTTGTGGACTTCCATCGCGAGTTCTATCAGCCCGCAAAGGCGACGCTGATTCTCGTGGGAGCGATGCCAGCTGAGCAATTACTGGACCAGGCGGCAACTGCATTCCAAAGGTGGTGTGCCACACCTGAGACTCGGACGGCAGACCTTGATACGCGGTGTGAAGCGCATTCAGAGGGAACGCAGCGGGAGAGGTTAATCGTCATGAATCGTCCTGGGGCAGCCCAGTCCGAGTTGCGGATCGGACATCG
>JAPKCZ010000674.1 GCA_028822745.1 Kiritimatiellia bacterium
CCTCGCTTCTGCTTTTTGCCGACGAACGTATTTCGCATGGTACGATCTCTCGTCTCTGTGATATTGCGCGAGAACGAGGCATCTTTCGTGTCAATGTGGCAACACGAAGCCCTGAGCAAAGGGGGGCAGGGTGGTAGGCTTCACAACGAATACAAAAACGGGACTGACACGTCTGCGTTTCGATTTCGCGACAATATCTGTCGTGCTGATGTGGGTGGGTGTCTGGCTGTGCTGGCCGCACGTCGATGCCAAGGCGCATGTTCGGACGCCGAACCCAAGCACGATAACGTACGGAGATCTTGCGTCGGGTAGTTTGACGATGATACGTGAACCCCTTCTTTTTCTGCGCTTTCCGCATTCGGATGAGCCTATTCTTGATGATGACGTGTCGGCGGAATATGACGCATTCACGGCCTCTCGGCCATTGCGTTCAGTCGTTCTGCCGTCGGCACACGGGCCATCATCGATGTTTGACTTGAATCGCGTTCTACAAGGGCGTGGCCACGGTTTGCAAGAATCGTATCGTCCCCGCTGGGACGATACGCCGGCCTTCGTTTTGGCGCAGTCGCCTGCGGCAGGCATTGTCGTCACGCTCTCGGCACGTCTGCGAGGTGTCGGGCTGGCGCTCGACATTGAACCTGATACGCAGAAGCGCTTTTCGGATTCTCCATGGCACGCCGTGATCGAAATTAGCAGTCGAGACGGAATCTCCGTTGACGATGCATTTGTTATTGAAAGCAGCGGCGATACGGAGTTGGATCTTTGGCTTGTCCGCCAAGTGCAAGGTCTGCACGCGACGGCGGCGTTGCCTTCCTGGCGTGGTCAGGTGAATATTGTCCATACAATGGAATAGTTTCGAAAAGGAATTTGTCTCATGAAAATGGTGACGTGGTCGCGAAAATCAAAAAGTAAACGTGTCGACGCCTTTCTCTCGAGACCCGCGTTTGATCCGGCCGCGGAGGCTGCGGCCGCGCGTGTGATTGCCGATATTCGCAAGCGCGGCGATGTTGCCGTAAGTGCCTACGTAAAGCGATTCGATGGGGCCGTTCTTAAGCCACGCGATTTTCGTGTGGATGCGGCCACCATGGATGCGGCAGGCGAGGCCCTGAAGCCGATGCATCGCCGCGCCATTCGCGACGCACACCGCAATGTGAAGGCTTTCGCTAAAGCCGGCCTGCGTAAAGACTGGGACATGCGTACCGCCGGTGGGGGCCGTCTCGGAGAACGTTTTATTCCGTTTGATCGTATCGGCATCTACGTTCCGGGTGGTGAAGCGCCTTTGTCATCGACGGTGGTCATGACCGTAACGTTGGCCAACGTTGCTGGCGTGAAAGAAATCGTTGTGTGTACACCGGCCGATGCCAAAGGCAATGTTGATCCGATGATCCTACATGCCGCGCGTCATTGCGGTGCAACCGAAGTGTATCGTGTCGGTGGCATCCAGGCCGTGGCCGCGATGGCCTATGGCACGCCTAGCATTGCGCAGGTTCAGAAGATTGTCGGTCCGGGAGGGCCATACGTGACCGCGGCCAAGAAGCTCGTCTATGGTGCGGTGTCCCTTGACCAGGTCGCCGGGCCCAGCGAAATCGCCGTGCTTGCCGATTCTTCTGCAAAGCCGGCGTACGTGGCCGCTGATCTGATTTCACAAGCGGAACACGGCACCGGACACGAAAAAATTCTCCTCGTGACAACAAGTCGTGTTCTGGCACGCAACGTCGAAGCGGCGATCAAGGCGCAGACAGACGTGTTGCCGCGGCGTGATGCCATTCGGCGCGTCCTGGACAAGGGCGCCATGATTGTTGTGGTCTCAAACCTCGACGATGGTATGGAGTTATGCAACCGCTTTGCACCGGAGCATTTTGAGATTATGGTCAAGTCACCGAGGCGCTGGCTTCCGAAGGTTCGCGCTGCGGGGGCCATCTTCCTCGGGCCGTGGTCACCGGAACCCG
>JAPKCZ010000053.1 GCA_028822745.1 Kiritimatiellia bacterium
TGACAAGCATCAGTGAGCCGTTGACCAGTTCGGTGATGCGCGCTTCGTTGGCTTCGATGCCAACAACACAATTGTCGGCAAAGGATTGTGACGCATCGGCCAGCAGGTTGATGGACTGAATGATCAAGGCGGCTAGCAGCGGTTTGAACACGTTCAGTTCGAAATTCCCCTGCGAACCCGCGATGCCGATGGCGGCGTCGTTACCAAATACTTGGCAGGCCACCATGGTGACCATCTCGCATTGCGTGGGGTTGACTTTGCCGGGCATGATGGAGCTGCCGGGCTCGTTCGCAGGCAGCGTCAATTCGCCTAAGCCGCTGCGCGGGCCACTGCCGAGCCAGCGCACGTCATTGGCGATTTTCATCATTGCGGCGGCAAGTGTTTTGAGTGCGCCGGAGGTCGAGACGACTGCGTCGTGTGCGGCCAATCCTGCGAACTTGTTTTCCTGGACCACAAACGTATGGCCCGTGAGGCGAGTGATTTCGTTCGCCATGGCGACGTCGTAACCTGCCGTCGTGTTCAAGCCCGAGCCGACAGCGGTTCCGCCGATGGCGAGCTCTGAGAGTGGCGGCAATGTTGCTTCAATGGCCCGCACGGCGCCGCGCAGTTGGGCTGCATAGCCCGAAAACTCCTGTCCGAGTGTGAGCGGTGTTGCATCCTGCAGGTGCGTACGCCCAATCTTGATGATGGCCTCAAAGGCGTCGGCCTTTGCGCCGAAGGCATCGGCCAGATGGGTGACGGCAGGGATCAGCTTTTCGCGAATCGCGATCACCGAGGAAACGTGGATAGAGGTTGGCACTGTGTCATTTGTCGATTGTGACATGTTGACGTGATCGTTGGGGTGAACCGGGTGCTTCTTTCCCAATTCGCCGCCCAGTATCTGGCTGGCGCGGTTGGCGATCACTTCATTGACGTTCATGTTCGTCTGGGTGCCGCTGCCACTCTGCCAGATCACGAGCGGGAAGTGCTCGTCGAATTTATCAGCGATGACTTCATCGGCCGCATCCTGGATGGCGCTGCTCAGCGTTCCGTCCAGCAGGCCCTGGCTTTCATTGACGATCGCCGCCGCCTTTTTGACGATGGCATGCGCGCGAATGAATTCAACGGGGAAGCGTTCGTTCCCAACGTTGAAATTTTCGCTAGCGCGTTGTGTCTGTGCACCGAAGTAGCGATCTTCTGGAACAAGGACTTCGCCGAGGGCATCTTTTTCTTTGCGCATGGTCTCACCTCTGGCCGATGACGGCCCGTTTGATCTCTGTTGTCTACGAAGCGTCGGTCGTGAATCAGTTGCTGCAATAGCCGCGCAGCACATACTGCAGAATGCCGCCGTGGCGGTAGTATTCCACTTCGATGCTTGAGTCGAGACGGCATTTGACTTCGAATTCAAGCGTGCTGCCGTCGCTGCGTCGAGCGCTGACGTTCATGATTTTTCCAGCGGCAAGGTCGGTGGCGATGCCGCGGATGGAGAACGTTTCTGATCCGGTCAATCCGAGCGTCGTAGCGGTCTGTCCGTCGAGGTATTCCAACGGAAGGACGCCCATGCCGACGAGGTTGCTGCGGTGGATGCGTTCGTAATTTTCGGCGATGACCGCTTTGATGCCGAGCAACTGCGCGCCTTTCGCGGCCCAGTCGCGCGACGATCCTGCGCCGTACATTTTGCCAGCGAGGACGACCAATGGAATGTCATTGGCGCGATAGCGTTCGGACGCATCAAAAATCGACGTCTCTTCGCCGGTTGGGTGATAGATCGTCGTGCCGCCTTCTTGGGTGACCAGTTGGTTGCGAATGCGAATGTTGGCAAATGTGCCGCGCATCATCACTTCATGGTTACCGCGGCGTGCGCCGTAGGAATTAAAGTCGCGCACGTCGACGCCCTGTTCCTGCAGATATTTGCCCGCTGGGCTGTTGACGGGAATCGCACCGGCCGGTGAAATGTGGTCGGTGGTAATGAAATCGCCCAACAGTGCCAGAACCGCAGCATCTTCGATGTCGGTCATGGTTGGCAGTGTTTCGGAGAATCCGGCAAAGAACGGCGGATCCTGAATGTAGGTGGACGTGTCGTCAAAGGCATAAGCGGCGCCGTCGATATTAGGCAGGGCAGACCATTCTGCGCTTGAGTTCATCACGTCGTCGTAGGACTTGGCGTAGTCGTCGGGTGAGCTTGATGTGGCGAGCAGGGCTGCGATTTCCTCGCTGCTTGGCCAGATGTCCTTCAGGAAAACATCGCTCCCGTCCGCTGCGGTGCCAAGGGCTTCTTTGGTCAGGTCGATATCGACGCGGCCGGCGAGCGCATAAGCCACCACAAGCAGGGGTGAGGCCAGGTAGTTTGCTTTGGTCAGCGGATGAATGCGGCCTTCGAAATTTCGGTTGCCACTGAGGACAGACGCCACCACCAGATCATTGTCGATAACGGCGGAGGTGATTTCAGGTAGTAGGGGACCACTGTTTCCAATGCAGGTCGTGCAGCCGTAGGCCACTGTATAGAAACCGAGTTGCTCCAGATAAGGAATGACGCCGGCCTTGTTTAGATATTCGGTCACGACGCGTGAGCCTGGAGCGAAACTGGTTTTGACGTAGGATGGTACCTTTAGACCTGCTTCGCATGCGTTCTGTGCAATCAGACCCGCACCAATCATGAGTGTTGGATTGGATGTGTTGGTGCAGCTGGTGATGGCCGCAATGACAAGCGAACCGTGTTTCATGTCGCCATATTCGCCAGCGGAGCTGCTGTTGTTCATTGCGTCAGGCGTGACGCCGAAGCCGCGCTCTTTGAGTGCCAACGGCATGGCGCGTTCGAACTCGCTTTTCAGGTCGTCGATGCCCACACGGTCTTGCGGGCGCATCGGGCCGGCAACACTGGGGACCAATTCGTCGAGATTGATTTCGACCACTTCGGAATAGTTGGCATCGGGTGAACCGGCCTCGCGGAACATGCCCTGCGCCTTGCAGTAGGCTTCCACCAAAGCGATCTTCGCTTCGCTTCGACCCGTGCTTCGCAAATAGTCGAGCGTCGCGGCGTCGATGGGGAAGATACCCATTGTGGCGCCGTACTCGGGCGTCATGTTGGACAGTGGCGCGCGATCGGCAATGGTCATGGGGTCCAGACCCGGGCCGAAGTATTCGACAAATTTTCCAACGACGCCTTTGGCGCGCAACACTTCGGTGACGCGAAGGGCTAGGTCTGTTGGCGTGCAGCCCGCGGCGAGCTTGCCGACGAGGCGGCAGCCAATCACGTTGGGCGTGAGCATCGGCATCGGTTGTCCCAGCATGGCGGCTTCGGCTTCGATGCCGCCAACACCCCAACCGACGATACCCATGCTGTTGATCATAGGTGTATGCGAGTCTGTGCCGACACAGGTGTCCGGAATGGCGATCGTTCGGCCTTCGGCATCTTCGACCGTGCCTACGCCGTGACCAAGATATTCCATATTAACTTGATGGCAAATGCCAAGCCCTGGAGGCAGGACCTGCAGTTTGTCAAAAGCCTGTTGGCCCCAACGTAGAAAAACGTAGCGCTCGGTGTTGCGTTCAAATTCGCGTTCGATGTTGATGTCGAAGGATTTGGCACCGCGGTATTCGTCGATCTGTACCGAGTGGTCAATGACGAGGTCGACGGGCACCTGAGGCTCAATCACGGCCGGGTCCTTGCCTAGGCGCTGCAGTGCACCGCGCATGGCGGCGAGATCGACCACGCAAGGCACGCCGGTGAAGTCCTGCAATAAGACGCGTGAGGGCATATAAGGAAATTCGGCGGGCGTTTCGGCGGAGTTTGCGGACCAGTCAGCCATGGATGTGATGTGAGACTCTTCGTATGCAGGGTGGGGCTGCATGCGTACCATCATCTCGAGAAATACCTTTACGGAATAGGGGAACGTGCTGAAGTCGGTGCCGAGCGTTTCTGCAAGTGCGGAAAGACTGTAATAGTGAATGGTCTTGTCGCCGGGAACGTCTAACGTCCTCAGGCATTTATCAGCAATACTCACACGGGTGCTCCTTGATCTAGTTCTTTTAGGTATCGAGACATAAACCGCAAAAGTACGCTTAGCGGGGTTAAAATGTCAAGGTAAGGCCTTGGCGCGATTCCATGTAGCTGCGCGCGCCAGCGCGTGGATCTTTCAGTGTATGGTGCGCCAATAGTATAAGAATCCACCTTCTGCGTAGGTCGCTCCACGTGGAGCGTAGGCTTAATGGGTTACAGAAAGGGCGCGGTTGAATGCCTGTTTACGGATGCCATTGAGCGTCGCGAAGGCGCAGTGTCTCGGTCTTTGTCTCTCATGGTTTGGCTTTGTCTCGAGACGAGACGAGACGCTTTAAATGTGCCGCCCAATTCTCTCTCTGGAATGCGATAAGTTGTTGTGGAATTGCTGTCGTAGCGGGCGAATGTCCGGAAATTGTCATGGCCATGTGATTAATGAGTTAACCTAGCTGATGTGCTCGCTCGAGGCCGGATTTGGCATTGCTGTTGCTATATTACTACCCCGCAGACCTTGACTGGTAGTGTTAAAGCTGAGCTTGGAGACTCCTAAGACTCTATGCAAACACAACTGGTCAAAGGCCCAGCACTTGAGATGGGGGAACCTTCGGGTTCCCCCATTCTTTTTTTTGCCTAAAGCCGGTGTCGGTTCGAACGTCCTGTTCAAGTAACAGAGGATAGGGTGCCGTCCTGGTCTAAAGTTGTCATCTTCTAAGTCACGTCCTGTTCTGAGAGCCCCGCAGGGGCGGAATATACTAGCCCAGGGCAACGCCCTGGGTATCAGAGAAACTAGCCCTGAAAGGGCGAGATATAGGAATGTCGCTCGTTCATCCTGGTATATCTCGCCCTTTCAGGGCAGAGAAAATTCAGTGACAACCTGTTTCAGGACGGGACCGTTACGATCTATTCAAACGCACCAAAACGCAGATGAGCTGTCGCTTATGAGCGGGGTTTGATCCAGGGATCAAAAAGGGCGCTGAAGCCCTGCAGATCGACGAACAGTAGCAAGGTACAAACGACAAACGCCACGCCAACGATGGCCATCAGTTTACGTTCCTTAAAAAGCAACTCCGGATGTTGTACGGCGCTGTTGGGTTTAAAGCTCAGGTGCATGTAGTAGGCCATTGCAAAGGCAACAACCGGCGTCGCCAGAACCAGCTCAATACGATAGCGCGTGATGAAGATGCCGGACATCATGGCGAAGAGCGATGCATAGAACATGATGCTTTCGATCAGCTTCTCTTCGGTGTAGTGCTTGAACGAGCGGCGATAATTGCCAGCGCGTTCGGGGTCGCCGATACGGCGATATTCCGCAAGGCGTTTGGCGGCCATCAGAAAGGCCCCGAACATCCAGTAGGCGACGAGGACGGACAAGGGTGGTGCTGCGGCCAGACCGGTCGCAAACCAGCCCATGGCCATTCGGATGGGGTTGTTTATGGCTTCGCTCGTGACATCTGCGTAGGGCAAATCTTTCGACCGGACAGGCGGAATGTTATACACACAGCCCATAATCCAGAGCGACAACGACGCCAGACCCAGTCGTAGGTCCACGGCAAAACCGATGGCTAGTCCAACCGCTGCCAGGGCGACCCACCAGATGTAGGCGATGGATGGCTTCGCCGTACCGCTGACGAGTGGGCGACTCTTTTTGTCGGGGTGATGACGGTCGTGCTCGGCATCCAAGATCTCATTCAAAACGTAATTGCTCGAAGCAACAAGGCAGGCTGACAGGATGCCCATGGCGACGCCGATCATCACCTGCATCGTCATCAGGGACGGATCGAAATAGATGGCTAAAAGCACACCTGGAATAACGAAGACGTTTTTAGACCAGTGGCTGGGACGGGCAAGCGCGATGTAGGGTGCTATGTTCACGGGCGCAAACCATACGGAGTGCTCGCCCGCCGTTCAAGCTTCATTTTCCGGGCGCGGGTCAACCTTCTTTGCGGCGGACACGCTAGAATATTGCGTCCTGTAACGGTTGTGCTATGCATATGAGGGGGTAACTTTTCCGACATCAGGGCTTGGTTTCTCACACTGTTATGACAAAAGACGCTAAAGAAAACGCAGATTCGGACCCGCGCAACGTCGTGCTGGCACTCTTAATGGCTTGTGTCAGCCCACCCAATCACGCCACATCGGCACGCGTTGCATACTATGCTGCGCGTGTCCGTGATTGGGATCCTTGCTTGTCCGCTCTGCGTCATCATCGCCTCGCGTCGCAGGCATACGCGCATGCACAGACAAAGGCTTTTGAGGGTTATCCAGAAACGGTTATCAAGGCGTTGAGGGCGCTACATGGCGCCAATGTCGATCGACTGGAGTCCATGCGCAATGCGCTACATGAAGCCGTCGTTGGGCTGGGCGCGCAGAACATTCCGTCAATATGCTTGCGTGGTCCGGCCTTGGCAGAATTGTTGTATGAGCAGGCGACCGCTCGTCACTTTGATGATTTCGACATCATTGTCCCGCGTTCAGATATGGATCAGGCGCGATCCGTGTTGAGTTCGCTTGGCTATTATTCGATCAACGAATTGTCGCGCGCGCTGGAGGACAGAGTGGTGTCCGGTGGCGAGCCGTTACAGCTGAAAAAACCGAATTCGGATTTCGTGCTCCATCTGAGCTGGCGCGTGGCCTCACGCTATTTTCAATATGAACCGATAGACTGGCGCGAGGAGCTCATCGCGATGACGCTGGAGGGGGAGGGCGTCCGTACGCTGAGTGCTGAGGATTACGCCTTATTACTTTGCGCTTTTGGCACACAGAACGAATGGTCAAAACTGTGTTGGGTGGCCGATGTGGCGGTGTTGATGCAGCGTCCGGGCGTTGACTGGGAACGTGTAAAATCGTTGGCTGAGCGCAGCGGTGGCGTGCGCATGCTGTTGACCGCTGTGATTCTGACGCATCTGGTTTGTGACAGTGCCATTCCGCCAGTTTTACAGGTCCTCGTCGATCGCGACCGAAAGTCCTGGCTGCTGGCAAAACGCATCGCCGACCAGCATGCCGCCAATATGGAGTTCGTCTCGCGTGATGATTTTGGGTCGCAGCTGTTTCAATTACGCAGTCGAGAGCGTATGCGCGATCGGGTGCGCTACGGTATCCGGGGTCTGTTATTGCCCAGTGGGCGGGATTATCGTGCCCTCGAGCTGCCGGCCGCCTTTTATGGGCTGTACTTCCTGTTTCGCCCAATTCGATTGATTTCGAAGAGTTTATGTAAGGCATAACGCGACGCCGATGCCCGAGCCGGAATAGGCGTGTTTGGCATGCAGGCGCTGAAAAATTCCAAAAATGCGATCGCGGTGCTTTTCGTCGAAACCAATGCCGTTGTCGCGAATCAAAAAGGTGAACTCGGCGTCCTGTTTTGTCGTCGGCGTATCGTCCGGTTCAATGCATACGGTGACGGGTACATCGGGGCGACGGAACTTGATGGCGTTACCGATCAGGTTTTGAAGCAATTGACGTAGCTGGGAGGCGTCGGCCTCGATAAAGGGAAGGGGTTTCAGTTCGATGCGGGCGGCGGCGTCTTCAATGGCGAATTCGAGGTCGATTAACACATCGTTGCAGAGTTTCTGTAAGTCGACGGGCTCGAAGGGGTGGCTGCGCATGTTGTGAAGACCTTCTTAGGTGCTGTGCAAACCTGTGAGCTGATTCTCCACCATGGTGACGAGTTGTTCGTTCGTCCATGGTTTCAGAAGCAGCGGAATCGCGAAACCTTGGAGAATCTCATCTGTTGCTTTGTCGACCTGGCCGCCCGTGATGGCAATGAGCGGGATCTGCCGTAGCTCCTGCGACGCTTTCACTTCTGAAATAAGCGACACCCCGCCCATTTTGGGCATATTTAAATCAACAATGAACAGGTCGGGTGCCGCATTTTGTAGGCGTTTGAAGGCCTCGGTACCATCTGGACAGGTGCTGACCTCATAGCCTGTCTTCGTCAGGTAGAGGCGGCAGACCTGTCGGATGATCTCTTCGTCGTCGACGACCAGAATGGTTGGTGCATCGGTCGTGGGTAAACCAATGGACGCCCGCGTTCCGTGGTCGCGATCGGCAGGCGGGCTACTTATGCATAAGTCGCCGCCGTGAAGTTCCGCAATTTGTTTGGCGATGGCGAGTCCGAGTCCGGTCCCGTCAATGTGGTCGCCAACGCGATAATAACGTTCTGTGATATGGTTAAGGTGCTCAGGGGAAATGCCGGGGCCTTTGTCTGTGACGGTGCAGCGTATCCGTGTGGCATCATCGGCGTCAGGGCAAACGTGCACGTCGATTTGGTCGCCCGCCGCCGAGTATTTTAATGCGTTTTGCAGAAGATTAAAGAGGGTGCGCTCAAGTTTGTCGGGGTCACCAGAAACAAACGTCGGCGGCATGGCGTTGTTGTAGGCAAACGTGGCGCCCCGTTGCGCTGCGCTGTTTTCGAAGGCCGACAGGACGTGTTCGACGAATCGGTTAAACTGAATCGAAACACGGTTCATAACAAGCCGTTGTGTGTCAATGCGCCTGAGGTCGAGTATATCTTCGACGGTGCGTTTCATGCGCTTGCAGTCATCGTTCAGCATGTGTAGGTAGTCGCGCATTTTGTCAGTGACGGCGCCGGTGGTGCCGTCGAGGATGTTGCCAACGGTGTAAATCATGGACGTCAGCGGTGTCCGTAGTTCGTGCGAGACATTGTAGATGAATTCGGTTTTAGCGCGGTCGTGTTCTTCCAGTCGGTCGACGGCGTCGCGCAGCTCACGCGTGCGCGCCGCAACCAGACTCTCCAGGTTGTCGCGATGTTGGGCTAACTCGTGGCGGAATTGCTGACGTTCAATGGCGTGGCCGATTTCACGCGCCAGTGCGGCACCTGTCATTTCTGTTTTCGAAATGAATCCTTGTGCGCCGCTGCGCACCGCCTGCCGTCCTATTTCGAGATCGCGGTGGTCCGTGACCACAACGATGGGCACCGAGGGTAATTCGTTGGTGACAAGCTCAACCGTTTCGATGCCGGCGGAATCGGGCAGCGTCAGGTCCAGCACGGCAACATCGTATTTGGTTTCGTGCAGAGCGGACAGGGCGTCCTCGATGCGGCCTACGCGATCGATCGAGAAATGGGCAGCGCTGGACTCCGAAAGGGTGCGCCGAATGAGAAAAGCGTCTTCCTCATCATCTTCGATGAGA
>JAPKCZ010000675.1 GCA_028822745.1 Kiritimatiellia bacterium
GTTGTAAGCCTATGGGGGCCCTGGGGTCAATGAACGGCTTTTCCTGCTCACGCACTCACAAACGCTTGCAGGGGTAAACACGCTTCGCCCCACCTACAGCCGCGTGAAGTTGCGCTGAATCTCTCTCTGATGATGCGCACGGAGCTCCTTTTGGCTTGCTGCAGTGGGTTGGCGGGATATAATCGTCGATTCTTCCATTGGAAAAGGAAGGCGCATGGCGCCACGGTAGAAGGGACCAAGAACAATCATGTCAGATACGAATCAAAACCAGGCCGATCACGATGCGATAGAAACACGCGAATGGCTGGAATCGCTAGATGAGGTGCTTACACGCTCCGGGCGTGAGCGGGTCAAAGAGCTACTCCGCGATCTTTCTGTGCACGCGCACACCAAAGACGTGCGTTTGCCATTTACTGCCAACACGCCTTATATCAACACCATTCCATTTAAAGACCAGCCGCCGTATCCCGGCAACCGTGACATTGAGCGACAAATCAAAAATGCCGTGCGCTGGAATGCGATGGCGATGGTTGTTCGTGCAAACCGCGAATCGACCGGCATTGGCGGCCACATTTCGACGTATTCGTCCGCTGCGACGCTCTACGAAGTCGGCTATAATCACTTCTTCAGAGCCAAAAGCGAGGATCACCCCGGCGATTTTGTCTACTCGCAGGGCCACGCCGCTCCGGGTATGTACGCGCGCGCTTTCGTCGAAGGACGCCTCTCTGTTGACCATTTGGCCAATTTTCGGCGTGAATTGCAGGATAAACCGGGTCTGTCGTCTTATCCGCATCCTTGGTTAATGCCTGATTTTTGGAGCTTTCCGACCGTTTCGATGGGTCTGGGACCCATTACGGCCATTTATCATGCGCGATTCATTAAATATTTGGAAGATCGCGGTCTGAAGGAGCCTTCCGACCAAAAAGTCTGGGCATTTCTGGGCGATGGCGAAACCGATGAGCCTGAATCGCTTGGCGCCATCACGCTGGCGTCACGTGAAAATCTCAACAACCTGATTTTCGTGGTCAACTGCAACCTGCAACGTCTGGATGGCCCCGTTCGCGGTAACGGTAAGATCATGCAAGAGTTGGAGGCAGCCTTCCGTGGCGCGGGTTGGAATTGTATCAAGGTCGTTTGGGGTGATGACTGGGATCCTATTCTGGATCGTGACAAAGACGGCCTGCTGGCGGCACGCATGAACGAAGTCGTTGACGGCCAATACCAGAAGTACGTTGTTGAAGGCGGCGACTACATTCGCCGTGATTTCTTCGGCAAGGATCCACGTCTTCTCGCGATGGTGAAGCACCTTTCGGATGATCAGCTGAATCGCATGCGACGCGGTGGTCATGATCCGGAGAAGGTCTACGCGGCTTACAAGCAAGCGGTGTCCAACACGACCGGACCTACGGTTATTCTTGCGAAGACGATCAAAGGCTATGGCTTGGGCGAGAGTGGCGAAGGCAAAAACATCACGCATTCACAGAAGAAGCTCAACGAATCCGAACTGATGGCGTTTCGTTCACGATTCCACATCCCGATTTCGGATGACGACGTCAACAACCTTCCGTTTTATCGTTTCCCTGAAGGGTCGCCTGAAGATCTTTACATTAAGGAACGACGCGGTGAGCTGGGTGGATCGCATCTCAAGCGCAGCACGGCGACGCCCACCTTGGCGACGCCGAAAGATGATTTCTTCGACGAGTTCTACAAAGGGACCGGCGATCGTGAAGCATCGACGACCATGGTTTTCGTACGAATTCTGTCCAAATTGTTGCGCGACAAGGAAATCGGCAAGCTCATCGTGCCGATTGTGCCAGATGAAGCGCGTACCTTCGGTATGGAATCTCTTTTCCGCCAGTGCGGCATTTACTCGCACCACGGGCAGCTGTACGAACCCGTCGACAAGGACAACTTGCTTTATTACAAAGTAGCAACCGACGGCCA
>JAPKCZ010000676.1 GCA_028822745.1 Kiritimatiellia bacterium
CTGCGCGTTTAGGACACGTATAGGGAAGGCACCGGCGCCAAAAATTCCATCTGCAGTGATTACGTGCGTGTCGCTCATGACTGAATCGTGCTAGTTTCTGATTGGATACTCAAGGACATAGCACCCGTTGTTTCGTATTAGTAGGATGCGCAAGAAAACTTGAACCCCGGATTGGCCCAAGTGGCCGCACGAAAAAAGGATCTCCCCATGGCGAAGAAAGTAGGCGTCGTTGGCGCACGCGGAATTGGCACAACCCATGCAAACTGTCACAAAGATGACGACTTGGCTGATCTTGTTGCCGTGTGCGACGTGGTGAAAGAACGCGCTGACGAACTGGCGGAGAAGGTCGGCGTACCGGCCTACTACAGTGTCAAAGAGATGCTGGCCGCGCATCCGGAGTTGGACATCGTCGACGTCTGCACCGGTGGCTATGAAAACGGAAGCTGGCATTTTGAACCGACCATGCAGGCGCTCGAAGCCGGCAAACATGTACTGTGTGAAAAGCCGATTTCCAATCAGGTCACGGAAGCCCGTCAGATGGTTGATTTCGCGGAAGAACGTGGCCTCTACCTGGGCTGCAACCTCAACCACTATTTCACGGAACCCGCAGATCAGGCCATGGAGCGCATGAACAAGGGTGAGGTTGGTGAAGTCCTTTACTGCTTGCACAAAATGGGCTTTGCGGGCGGTGAACTCTCCTATGGTGGCACGCCCAACGGACATCGCGACAAGAACTTCCCCTACTTCCATGTGAAAGCCTTTCTGGCGCATCCCTTCAGCATCATGCGATATTTCTGCGGCGACATTACCCACGTGCAGGCCTTTTTGAGCCAACCCAGCTTCCGCAAAAAGGCGGGTGACGTGATGTTGTCGGTCAACAGCATTCACGTGCGCTTCGCCAGTGGCGCGGTGGGCTACCTGCTCAGTCAGCGTGGCGACGCCACCTTCGGTCTGGGCGGCTGGTGGAGTGTTGAAATCGGCGGCACACAGGGCACGGTGGTGATTGAAAACTGTGTCGAAAAACTGAGCTACTATCCGGGCCCCCAGCCAGATGGCGCCGCAAATCCGGAACTTCTGGCCATGGGCGAAACGGATGGGCCAATTGTGACCAATACGGGCATCACCGATTTCGGCGCGACCTTCCCAACGCGAATCCATGCCTTCCTTGAGGACGTCACGAACGAGGTGCCTCGTTCAAAATTACGTTCTTCGGGACGCGACGCGCTGGCGACGCTGGAATATACTTTTGCCGCGATCGAGTCATTTGAAGCCGGCGGCACACTGGTGCGACCGCGGGCCCTACCTCCCATCCACGGCGAACCCACGCTAGAAGGTTAAAAGGATACCTATCATGAAATTAGGTGCTAATTCAGTTCTGTTTGGTGGCTTCGATATGGCCACGGCCTTTCGTTGCATTAAGATGGCCGGTTACGACGGAATCGAGATCTCGGCCATTGACGGCATGAGCGAACATCTGGTCCTCGACCGCTGGCAGGAATGCGCCCTCGAGATCAAGAAACTCTCCGCGCAGTACGAGCTTGAGCTGCTGGCCATGGAACAGCCTTCCCAGGATGCCGACGTGATGGAGCAGGCCATGCAGGCGGCCGTTGAGAGCGGTATCCCCATCATCAATTGCGGGCCCGGTGGCAAGAGCGACGAACCTGGCTCTCTGGAAGAGCGCATCAACAGCCTGGGCCAGCTCTGCGAGCGAGCTGAACACTACGGTGTCACGCTGTGTGTAAAAGCCCACGTCGGTGCGGCGATCTACAACACCCCCACGACCCTCACGGCCATGACGGCGCTTTCCTCATCGGCCTTCGGACTGGATATGGACCCCAGCCACATCCACCGCGCTGACGAAGATCCGGTGGCCGCCCTTGAGCAGGTTGTCGACCGCATCAAGCACGTGCACATTCGTGACTGCGAAGGACGTCAGCAGGGCCC
>JAPKCZ010000054.1 GCA_028822745.1 Kiritimatiellia bacterium
CACGCGCTCAATAAGACACCCGCTACAATACCGCCAAGCGTGACGCGATCCGGAATGATCAGATGCTCAAAGTCAACAAAAGTGCCCACAACGAGTCCCGCAGCGAAAAGCCAATAAATGGGCACCAATCCAGCGTCTGTCATACCGCTTATCATTAACCAATTGTGCGGCGTAACGCCATTGACCCACTTTGCCCAGACCAGCAGGAACAGCACGCCCACCAACGCCTCGACAAGTACGTAACGCCCTGAAATCCGGGTTTTGCAACAGGCACTCCGGCCACGCAGCGAAAGCCAGGTTAGGATGGGAATGTTGTGATACCAGGCGATCGGCTTCATGCATGTAGGGCAATGCGACCCAGGCGAAACCACGGACTCATCACGCGGAATTCGATAAATACAGACATTCAGGAAACTTCCGATGGTCGCGCCCAACACCAGAACAATCAGTGTGGAAAACAGCAAAAATCCGGGGATCTCAACAAATTCAACGAGCGGTATCATCAAACATCCTTCCCGTAGACAGAATTTTCAAGCGCTGCACGCATTGCAGGGACGTCAGGCGTGGCTCCGGTCCAGATTTCGAAAGCACGCGCGCCCTGATGCAGCAGCATCCCCAACCCATTCGCAACCTTTGCACCTGCCGCCTCAGCCGAGCGCATGAACGCCGTGCGCGGATACATGTAGACCAAATCAAATGCCCATTGTCCCTCGCGGAAGGCCCCAGCAGGCAGGACAGACGGATCCTCCGGCTTCATCCCAACAGGCGTGCTCTGCACAATCAGATCCGCCGCCTGACCGGCAGCCACCCATGCCGCCTCACCGGCAGACACGAGCTCAGCGACCACAGCAGGGAACTGGGCCGCGATTTCATCACAGATTTTCCGTGCGCGCGATTCGTCAATATCGCTGACCGCCACAGCGGCAGCCCCAGCAGCGCTACACGTCAACGCGACGGCACGACCGGCTCCCCCGCCCCCACAAACGAACACGCGCTTGCCTTCGACGGTGGCACCAAAGCTCTCTTCGACGGCTTTCAGAAATCCAGTGCCGTCCGTATTATGCCCACGCAATCCGCCGCCCTCGAGAAATTCGACGGTGTTCACCGCCCCCAGCCGACGAGCGGTTTCGTCTAAATCCGACAAACCCTCGAATGCGACTTCCTTAAGCGGCACAGTAAGGTTCACACCGCCAAAGCCCATATCGCGCATTGCGGGCAAGACCTCCAACAGACGTTCGGGCGCCACATCGAAAGCCAGGTAGATGGCATCACGTCCAAGCGAACGTATCGACGCATTGTGCATGACTGGGGAAAGGGTATGCCCAATGGGGTGCCCCAGCACGGCAAACGGTTGCGTGTGCCCTGATAATTCTCGTTCTGTATTCACGGTCTTCAATCCCTTTCGTACACCTTATCACTCACTATTACGCACGTACCGACTCATTTATTGGAATTTGGGGCGAAGGCCGGACATGACACACCTATACGTGACAATCACCATCAAACGACCTCATGCGCCACTGTTGTATATTTCCCCGCCAGACGCAGCATAGTCACGCAAAACACGAGCCGCATCCTCACCACAAACACCACACTCAACCGCAATGCCGCGCCGCTGGTAGCCGCCCTGCCAATCTGAAGGTTTTTCGCCTTCATCAAAACCCACCGCACGTGCATCCGCGTCATTGGCACCGCACACCAAGCTCTGCACGCCAGACCAAGGGATGGCCCCCAAACACATGGCACAAGGCTCCGTGCTGGACACCAACTGGTATGGCGCGCCAGCGGCGCGCCCAAGGTCGTGCGTTTTAAGCGCGGATTGCGCCATCATGATGGCCACCATCTCGGCGTGCGCCAGCGAGCAATGCTTGCCAACAACAAGGTTCATGCCGGCGGCGGCAAGACGACCGCTGTTTTGCTCAAAAATGGCGGCACCAAAAGGACCACCCGTCCCATTGTCGACGTTGTAGCGCGCCAGCGCGATCGCCACCTGCATACGCGCAGACACGTCCTGGATCTGCTCAGGCAGCGACGCCACATACGGCTGCACCCAGTCAGGCAGTGATAATTGAAAGTGGGATGAAGACATGAGCGGACTTTAGCGGAATCGTGCGGCAGGCGCAACGGCCAAGAGATCGCGCGCGTCGTCAACACGCATGGCGCATCGCCAAAGCAATGTTATGGCAGAACGGCAGCAAGCGCACGACGCTTGCACTGCCCTTCAATGGTCCGTCCTTCGTGCTCGTATCGTACGCGGATCATGGTGGGTGTATCGCTATCGGCAACGAATACCGTCGTGCCTTTCGACAAGGTCCCCAAAGCCTGGGGAGGCGTGTCGAGGGAGTAAAGCACCGCAGGGCGATCAAGTACGACGTCGGCGTTGACGACCTTAGGCGCGTTCACTGCACCTTTCCGGTTTTTTCGTGCCCACGCACCAAGCCCGTCCCGCTTCGCTTTGTGCTCAGCGGCCCGCAAGCGCGCCTTGTATTTGTTGTCGGTGGTTCCATCCGGCAACATCGGCGACCAGTTGCCGTAGATGCGAGCAAGACCCGCGCCGACCAGCGCCTCGGAGAGATAGACGTCATCGACGCGTATCATCGCATAATACCGCTTGAGCTTACTGCGACCGCGTGCCGTGTCGTATTGCGTATAGACCGTAAAGCCGTCTTCTAGAAATTTTTCCGTAAACGTCGTTGCCGCTTTGGCCAGCGCGGGAATGTCCCCCGGCGCCACGTCCCAGTATTCGGCCTGCTCCTTGACGCGTTCCTCGAGGCTCAAGTCCGACTCAGGTGTATCGACGTAATAGAGCCGGAAGATATATTCGCGCCCGTGCCAGGTCGCGTGGAAGCTATCGCCATCATTGTACTTATTTGGCACCAAGGCGCAGCGCCGCAAATCCCGCCAGGTCGCGGCAAACAGAGGTAGCGTTGCCAAGAGGAAGAGCACGCCCAGAAGAGCGACCACGGGTCGCCCCAAAGCGTTCATCCCCCGCAACCTCGTGAAAATTTGCTGCTGCATGGTGTTCAAAGTAACACACAGGGCACACGCGTTCCAATCGCGAAAATCGCGGCTCGACGACGCCCTTTTCGCCCTGCAAAACGTGCCAGCAAATTGTGACGTACAATCATTGAATAAATCGTACGGGATGGTCTATACTCGCACAACAAGGTAATTCGTCTGTTTATGCGTCTAAACATAGAACTCACACCTCCCGCTGAATCATGACACCACATGCCACCAGCACTGATCCCGTAAAGGCCCTTTCCGAATCGCGAGCCGATTCTGAATCACCGCACACATCAGACGCTGCAACCACGCCTTTAGACGGAGTCCCGTCGGCGCACTCGTTGACCGAACATTTTTTGGACCGTCTCGAACGCATTCAAGAAGACGCTGTTGCCGTCAGCCGCGTGCTGCCCGGCGCGGTGGCACGTTGTGTGCAGAGCGGCGGTCTGGGCGAAGCGCTGACCCCCGCCGTAGAACGCGCCTTGCTACTCATCAGTCGGCGTAACCCGCGATCACTCGCCGAAGCACTGACGCCCTCGGTAGGCGCCGCCCTGCGCCGCTCCCTCTGGGCATCGATGTTTCATTTTTTCAGGCGCGTCAATTTTTGGATGCTACAGCATGTTTCCATGAAAGGCATGCAGTGGCGCATGGAGGCGCAGCGCAGCGGAAAAAGTTTCGACGAGGTGGTCACCGAGCACACGCAGGACTCGCCGGTACGCCAGGTCTTTCTGATCCATCGCGAAACAGGGCTCGTGTTGCAGGAAGCACAAAGTCTGTCCACCTCCAGCCCGCAAGACTGGGACATCATTTCGGGCATGCTGACCGCCTTACAGGACTTCATTCACGATTCCTTCAATCTAAACCAGGACACGCCGCTGGAAACCATCAAAGTCGGCGATGTGACGGTCCTGATTGAGCAAGGACCTTATGCTGCCGTCGCCGGCATTCTGGATGGCAGCATGCGCCCAGAATACGCCACGCGCTTCAAAGACGCCTGCAGTCGTATTCACGGTGAATTCAGTAAAGAACTGAGCACCTTCGACGGGGACACGGCTCCTTTTGACACCTGTGCACCCTACCTCGATTCGTGCATGCACAATTTGATCAATCCGGACCGACTTCCCATTCTGCCGCAGACCATGCTTGTGCTGCTGCTCCCCTTCTTGCTTCTAGCCACGTGGACCCTGCCCGGCGTGGTCGATTCGGTGCGCTGGAAAAACTACGTCCTGCACCTCGCCGACGAGCCCGGTATTATCGTGATCGATCACGGCCGCAAAGACGGCGCACATTTTATCACCGGCCTGCGTGATCCGCTCGCCGCCAACCCGCAGGACCTCCTCGTACAGGCAGGCTTTACGCCGAGCGACGTGTCGAGCCACTGGGAACCTTTCCAAGGCCTCAGTTCCACATTGGCACTGGCGCGGGCGCGCCGACTCTTAGACCCTCCCGACAGCGTTGTGCTTGATATGCGCGACAATGTACTCACGCTCGAAGGCACCGCCACGCGCGACTGGATTCGAAGTGCCCGCGAATCGCTTCAGCGCTGGATTGAACTCGATAAGTTCAACATGGATGGACTTAGCATTTCCAACGCCGGCGCACAGAGCCAATGGCTCCGGTTCCTCAAACACATCGAAAGAGAACCTGGCCTATCCGTGATCACCAAGGGAATCGACACGGACGGCCGCTTTACCATTGTCGGCCTGGCGGATCCGCTTGCGCGTACGCCCGATGCTTTACTCGCCGAAACGGGACTCGCATCCGACGAGGTGGTGCAGCAATGGGCAGCGTACCAGTCCCCGGATCCACGCATCGCAGAAAAGCGCGCCCGCCATCTGCTCAATCCTCCAGAGTCGGTCAATCTCAGTGTTCGCGATGGTGTGTTGCATCTGGAAGGCGAAGCCCCTGCCCCATGGATCCGACTGGCCGAGACCTTATCCAAAAGCATCCCCGGCGTACGCAGCCTATACGTCGACCACCTCGTCAACACCGATCAGCGCAATCTCAAGCAAGCCATTGGCCGCATCGAAAAGAATGTCTTCCAGCTACTGGCAGGCGCACCGGATCTCAGACCCGGCCAAGCTGACAAGCTGACACAGCTCACAAAAGATATCGCGCAATTGCGACGTAGCGCACGACGGAACAACATTGATTTTCTGATCGAGATTCGTGGCCACACAGCGCCGACCGGCGCCACACAGCGGGATACACTCATGGCCGAGTCTCTGGCACGCAGTTTTCTTGAACTTCTCAGCCGCCGATCCGAGGACACGCGCCTGTTTACGCGCCGCAGCTTGGGATCCACTCCACCCGACATCGGCGGCGCGACATTGGACAAACCGGATGACCGCCTGGTGTCATTCAAAGTGCTCCTGCTCGACTGACCGTGTCCGCGTCAACGATCACGCGGGCGGCGGCAAAAGCGGCAGTGCTTCCAAAACGTCGCGCACGTGGTCGAGGCGCGCAGCGTCACCCCCCTCCTCCAACAAAGGCATAACGGATTCAAGAAACGAGCGCAGCGACTCGTTCATGTCAGGCAAATCGTAATCTGTGATCATATCCCGATAGGCCTTGATTGCGGCGGGCAAGAACAGCACGTTCGGCCGGCGCTGATACCCTTTCCCGTCATCCGCCCAGGAGAAGGTCCCTGCGAAGACGGTACTCGCAAGCGCGCTCACAACAATCTGGCTACAGCGCATATTCTTCTGATTCGGCGAAACCTCAACGCCGCGCTGCGCCCAATACAGGGCATGCGACTCAGGCAATCGCCAGTCCAGTTCGCCGAAGCGTTCGTGCAAGGCTTGCATATAGTCCCAATCCAAGCGGTAGCGCGATTTCAACAGCGCTCGACCATCCTCACCCAGCGCGTGCCCCGACCCACTGCCCCCCAGCGCGACATCCATGTCGCGCGCTAATGCGGCTTTGTAGAACATATGGGCGTCGTCGGACGAGCGGCCAATTTTATGTTGGTATAACACGGACAGTTCAAAACAGAGCACGGGGTCGCGTGGATTAAACGCTAGGCCCTGATCGCGCAGAAGCCTGATGCCGTTGCGCACCCAACGCCATTTTTCCTCAGGCGTCGGCATCACAAGACTCACGTTGTAAGCCATGTTCCAAGCATGAAAGGCCCACGCTTGTGATGCGCGCGGTTCAAACGACGTGATCCAACCCGCCAGTTGAACCAATTCGACATATCGCCCCTGATCCTGGAGGTCGGTTGCACGCAACCAGAGCAAATCAGCAATGATCCCGTGAAAGCCGCCCAACACCACCGTCGTAAACGCCAACATTGGCGACGCTGGCAATGCCTCAGAGCGCCACGCAATATCTGTGGCCGCCCGGGTTTCGCCCAAGCGTGCGCTCAATTGAGAGCAGCACGTCAACGCAACGAGCGCCACAATCAGACAATTGATCCGAAATTTCACGTCACACCTTCCTTGCAAGAACGACCTATGCCGCCCCGAAATCGACGACACTAAACTAGTCGGTAGTGAAAATTTTGACAAGGACGACCCGAAACACTAGCCTGTTCTATTCATCAACGTCGTCGCGAGAGTGCATCGATTGCGTCAGACCAAGGGCGCGAGATATGCATTCGCAGTAGACGTCAGTGAATAGATCAGGCTAGGCTCGGACACAAGAAAACGCATACGCACAGACGCCGTGAGCGATCACTTCAGGACACACATTTACATGACGACCCTTGAATCACGAATACACGCCATTATCGCCAGACCCCATTTGGCGTGCCTGGCCACGACGACGGCCGACGGGAAGCCATGGGTTCGCTACGTGATGCCATGGGCCACAGCCGACTTTGTGCTTCGCATGTCGACATACCTCGATTCGCGAAAAGTCGATCAGGTCAGCGCGTCCCCAGACGTTCATTTGACCTGCGGCGTCGGCAACCCAATGTGCGCCGAATCGTACCTGCAAATTGAAGGCGTCGGATCAGTTTCAGCCAGCAAAGAAGATCGTCACTTTTTCTGGAACGACATGCTCAGCGAACTGTTCGACGGGCCAGACGACCCGCGCTACGGCGTCTTGATGGTAAAACCTTACCGCATCGAACTGCACACCGTCGGCCAGTCACAAGCCGATGTATGGGAAGCAACGCCCGCTTAGTCCACCTGGGCCACCTGGGCAATAGCGTCGATCACGGCATCGTGAACATGCCCATTGGAAGCCACAACGCCGACGTTTTCCGTCAACGTCGCGCCGCGCGTGAAATCCAACGCCACCCCCCGCGAGTCACTCACACGTCCACCCGCTTCGACAACCACACACAACCCCGCTGCGTGATCCCAGATCTTTTCGACATACCCACTGGAGCCCGACAGGCGCATGTACGTACCCGCCTCGCCACGCGCGACGACGGCGTACTTGCACTGGCTATCGAGTCGAACAGGGTCAGCCTGAATGCCAAGCGTCGAGGCTATTCGCCCGGAACGACCGTGTGCGGTATGCCCGGATTCGACCGACTCACAAAGGGACATCTGGCTTGTTTCCGTCACGTCCGAAACGTGGATCGGACCCAGCGCGTCGCCATTCAATGAGAACGCCTCACACCCCTGCCCTTTGCGCGCCACATAGATAACGCCGACCCCGTCCGTGTCGCCCACACGCCCCTGCGGCAAGTTGGGACAGCCAAGGGCGCCGAGCACGACCTCACCGTCAACGATCAGTGCCAGCGCAACAGCATATTGGTCCCCGCGAATAAACCCTTTGGTTCCGTCGATCGGATCCATCGTCCAGAAACGCCCGCGACCGCCCGCATCGTTGCCGCGGTCAATGGCCGCGACAATAGCATCCTGGCCCATCGAGGGATCAATATGACGCACGTGTTCGCAGACCTTCGCCAGCAGTTCGTGCTGATCAGGTTGCTTCAGATCGTGCGCGTCTTCTTCTGCAATCAGCGGGTCACCCGGAAATGTCTGCGCAAGCATATGGCTGATCACCGCCTGGGCGCCATAGTCGGCCACCGTGACGGGCGACTTATCTTTCTTTGAGAACGTATCCTCGGTCACAAGCGCGGAACGGACACTCTGTGTTAGACGGCAAGCCTTTTGAAGGGCATCCAGGACTAAGGCGGCCTCGGTCTCGTATGTTGTCATGTTGATCCTTTCGTTGATTGCAGGACGCGAACTTTGGCATGCGGCGAAGCGGCGCGCAAGATTTTACGCGTATTCACGATGACGCGGAACTATAAGCTCGTAAGCCCGCTTTCCAGAAGCGGGACAGGCCGAAACCGAAAGCGATGGTAACGACCAACAGATGCACAAGGATACGCCAATCAAAGGCATCCAGAAACAGACGCGCCGGGAACGAGGCGATCAACGCAAAGGGTATGACACTCGTCAAAAGGCGGCGCACCCAACCCGTATAGATTCGATCCGGACGCTCAATAAAGCGCGTCAGATTGTAAAACACAGCTTCGAGCCCACGCGCGGATTGCCACCAGAACACGGGAATAATCGCAAACATGCGTATGATGTAGCGTAGCAAAGCCCCCACCAGCAACATAACCATCAGCAGTGCGACGCGCCAGGCGTCGACATCGCCATCATACTGACAGATGAAATAACCGAGCAATCCCGCCGCCAGCAGAAGATTCACAAATGAGTTCGCGGCAAAGTCACGCAAACTAAGAAAGAAGAGCGGCGACACGGGGCGCGTCAGGTAGTAATCCAAATCGCCACGATTGATATAGGTCGGAAGGGAAAAAAGATTGTTGGACAGCACGGTCATGCTCAACGCATCGAGAAAAAGGTAACACCCCACGAAGACCATCGCTTGTGCTTCCGTCCACCCACCCAAGCTCGGCGTGTGCGAATAGACGATGCGATAAAAGGCGACATTGATTACATAAAACAAGACATCCATGAAGATGCGAAAAAAGAAATCCATTCGAAACTCCATCGCCCGACTGAAGGAGAAGCGCAGAAAATTCAGGTACAATCGCCCGTAGCGTCGCATCAGATTCCGACCCCCGTATAGCGATAGCGACCGCGTCCCCAGACGTACGCATAAACAATCGTCATGATAACCGACCAGAAGAGCACAACCGTCATGCCGTTCATCCAACTAGCTGACGTTTCGAGCCCCAAAGGCAGC
>JAPKCZ010000055.1 GCA_028822745.1 Kiritimatiellia bacterium
CCGTGGTGGTGCTGCTGTCATTTGGGTTTCTACTGCTGGTTCACAGCACCATCGCTGCGTGGCCGTTTGCGGGCATGGCCGCACTTGTGGTTACGGGGGGCATCGCGTTACAGGCAAGACATGATCGGCGATTTATTTGGGTGGGGCTGTGCGTATCGGCGATATTATTGGTGATCTGGGGTGCCGATGCGCTTCAATTCATCAAGAGGATGATTTCCAACGATGGCATCGCGGCTTTTCCGCAAGCCGTTTACAATAAGGCGCCGCTGCCGCTCTTTCCAATGAACGGGGTTCGATTCGTAACCAATTTCGCTTGGGGCTTGGGCATTTTCCGCCTTGGGTTTGCGGTGCTGGTCTTGGGCTTGGCTGCATGTTTATCTATTCGGTTTCATCGGTCGGCGAAACAGTGGGTGATACCGGCCATGGTTCTGTTCGGTTTCATAATTACCGCAGTGTTTGCACATATTAAGGAAAACCCACTTCAACCACGCTTTGTCATCATGCTATTGCCTGCTTACGTGCTTCTGCTTGTCACGGGGCTTCGGGCGCCATTGAGGCTGTTCGATCGGTTTCGAGTACCGTCATGGGTGCCGGGTAGTGTGAGCGCAGGACTGACTGTCGTGGCCTGCATGCTGTATGTGCAGCCAATCATGTGGGTCCTTGACTCGAAGGGGCCGCCATTCAAGAGTGTTGCTCACTTTGCCGACGCCCACCTTACACCCGGAGCGCCTGTGCTTTGTGATCGATACTTCACTGCATGGAACGAATTCAGATGGAATGCCTCGACCAATGTTGCTTTCATGTCGACCGTCCCTAACGAACCCCCTGATTACTATCCCAAAAGCCAATTCAGGGAACGTTCGGAGCAGTACTTTGCACAGAACCTGGATGCCGCATTTTTCGAGTCACGCATGTTCTGGGATCGATTCGGCGCGTGGACATGGCCTCACGCTCATTTCGCGCATAAGCGAGAGTTTGTCGATGAAGCCGGTTGGCGCTTGCGCGACATAGGGCTTAGCTATCGCGGCGGCGGTAGTCTTGGGGTATCCCTTGAGAAATTGACCACCCGGCTATACTACAACACGACAGAGGATTTCGAACGGATCGCAAAACAGCGAAAAACCAACGTCCTTGCCGTGTTCGGTAGTGGTTGGAGCTACTTTAAGGCGCAAAAACATCTGGACCTCCGATTGATGCGTGAAGCTGCAAACATTGATCTGTATTATTTTGGAACTGATCCTACAACGGTTCAAGTCCTGGTTAAAGGTGTTGCGTCAGGTGGCGATATCAGGCTAACCGTAAACAATCGACTTGCGACGCTGCCGAACGGAAAGTTTCTCGAATTGCCTATCGGCGGCATTAAGGTGCTTCCTGGAAAGAATGTTGTTTCGCTCAAGCTTGCTAAACCTAACGGGAATGGATCGTTTCTTGTTGCCTCGCTGACGGCGACAGAGGCACCGAAAGTAACCAAGCCGTGATGCATGTATCGGTGAGTTGGAGACAGGCGCACAGGGAGCAGCAACCCTAACGGCAGGCGCTGGACGTCGGTACTAAATTATCGTGCCAAACATATGGAAGCTTGTATGTGTGAATCATTCAGTACCATTTTGTGTATTACCGAGAGGTTGAAATGAAAAAATTGGGAATCATTGGCGCTGGTCGCTTTGGGCGCCTTGCTAGCAATCTCGCAAGGGATACGGCTGAATTTAGCGTGATAATGCTCTTTGATGACGTTGTCGAAATTGGTACCGAAGGCGTTGTCGGTAAAATTGGCGATATCGAAAAGTATGCTCGAGATGGTCAACTCACGCACCTTTCAATCGCCGTTGGGTACAAACATTTTCATTTTAGGGAGGAACTCTTCGAGCGATTTCGAAATGTTCTGCCCATCGCTACACTTGTTCATCCTACAGCGTTCGTCAGTGCCGAGGCAAAGCTAGGGGAAGGTGTCTCTATATATTCGATGGTGAATGTGGAAATGGGGGCTGTCGTCGACCATAACGCGACCATTTTTAATCAATCCTCAATTACGCATGACGCACATATTGGGAGGCACAGCTTTTTAAGTGTGGCCGTTGGTATGGGCGGTGGTGTCGACTTTGGCGCTAGAACCTTTGTTGGTGTGAATGCGACACTAGTAAATGACATTTCGGTTGGAGACGATAGCATCATCTGTGGAGGCACCTTTCTCACGAAATCTATTCCAGAAAACTCCTGCGTAATTGGAAACCCGTATCGTCAGATTGATAGGGTTTTTCTTTAACCCGACAAGGAATGCGCATGACAAATGAAGATACGTTGAAATTTCAGCGTGAAATCTATGGTGCAAACTTTAGGAAGCACGGCGATACCCCTCAGGGCGTATTCTGGAATGATGAAGCGACGCAATATTTGCGGTTCGAAAGACTTCTCGCCGAGATCCTGAGGCATGAAGGCGCTAATTCATTCAGTCTCCATGATGTAGGATGTGGTACGTGTGCATTGTTTGAATACCTAAGCAACGCCAAGGTGGCCTGTGAGTATTCAGGTACTGAAATTGTTCCAGAAATGATTCTGCTATGTCAGCAAAAGTATCCTGATCTCGACGTTCAAAACCGAGATATCGTTTCTGAAAACGAGACGCAACGCTACGACTATGTGACGCTGAGTGGCGTGCTGAACTTGCGTGGGGCTTGTCCAGAAGACGTGTGGATGACGCATTGTAAGCGTATGCTTTCATCAATGTTTAAAATGTCACGTTATGGCATTTCGTTTAACTTTCTTACTAGCAAAATAACGGTAGCTTCTGATCCCACCCTTCAGTACATGGACCCCGCTGAGATTCTTCGTTACTGCCACGATACTTTTTCGCGTTTTGTCATTGTTGACCACAGTTACCCGCTCTTTGAAGTTACCGTTTCTGTGTTCAAAAAAGAAGGAATGCAACGACGCTATTCAAGTACGCAGTTCGCAAAATACTTCAAGTAGGTGACTTGATTGTGGGGCGAGTATTCTCGCGGGAACCAGCAAGGTGCCCCGCGGCGGTAGCATTGGCCCACGCCGTCCGCGGTGATCTACGGTGAATTAAAAAAGTCGGTGATTCCGCTAACGACTCGGGCGATTTGTGAGTTCGTCAGTTCTGGATGCATCGGTAGGCGCAATAATCGGCTACTGTAGGCGTCAGCCCAAGGTAGGTCGCGACCGTCATGCAATGCCTGAAAGTAAGGAGCGGCATGCAAGCTCTGATAGTGAAACACGGAATAAATATCCTTTTTTCGCAGAAACGCAATTAGGTCCGCGCGGATTCTTTCTGACTCACACACTGCGTAGAACATGTGCCCATTATTTGTCGCAAACGAAGGGACATAGGGAGCCCTCAGTTTGGCCTGTTGAAAAATTGATTGCAGTCCATCGTTGTACTGATTCCAAATATCAATTCTGCGGTCCTGTGTTGTTCTGAGCGCTTCCAGTTGTGCGTAAAGAAAGGCCGCGGTTAGCTCCGAGGGCAGGAACGACGAGCCAATGTCGACCCAGCCATATTTGTCTACATCTCCTCTCCAAAAGGCTGCGCGATTGGTTCCTTTTTCCCAAACAATCTCAGATCGCTCTATGTGTTCGGGCCTGTTGATTAGCAGCGCACCGCCTTCACCAGCCTGAATATTCTTCGTCTCATGAAACGAAAACGTGCCGAACTCGCCGATGCTTCCGAGGGGAATCCTCTTCTTTGTTGCGTCGATGAAAAAACTGTCTATTGCCTGGGCGGCATCTTCGATGACAAACAGAGCGTGTCTGGTTGCCACGGCTGCGATTACGTCCATATCGCAGGCGACGCCTGCGTAGTGCACTGGAACGATGGCTTTGGTTCTTTCCGTAACAGCGGCCTCAATTTGCCGTTCGTCTACGCCCGGATGGTCTGGTCTGGAATCGATGAACACGATTTTTGCGCCGCGCAGAATGAACGCATTCGCCGTAGAAGGAAAAGTGAAGGAAGGCATGATGACTTCGTCGCCAGGTTCGATTCGAGCAAGAATAGCACTCATTTCGAGCGCATCAGTGCATGACGTTGTCAAAAGACATTTCTTTGCAGATGTTGATTTCTCCAAGAAGGATTGGCATTGCTTTGTGAACTGCCCGTTTCCAGATATCTGTCCAGATCCTATGGCTTCGTGGATGTAGTCAAATTCTTTTCCCGTCAGGCAGGGCTTGTTGAATAGAATCATGTTTTTCATCAGCTCAACAGTGGTTTTGTTTTTTTCGCGGAATTGCCGTACTGCAATGTCGAATCAGGATCGTGGTGTGCGATATTTGATTCCAATTTAAGGCCGGGAACCGTCCTATGCGCAACGATTTCTTCCATCATCGATGCCCCAAAAAATTCGAAGCGTTTTTTCCTTCTGCGAAAATAAGGTCGATGACGCTGACGTTGTGCACAAAAGGTGGATAGCGCTGTTCGTAAGGAGGATATCCGGCATAGTCCATCCATTCAACAGAGATGTCGCTCTGGCGAAAAAGGTCCGTATCCAAATAGGCTTGTGCCGAAGGGCCGCTTAAATAGGTGTCGGCGCCGAGCTTTTGGCAGGCATCGACTAGTCGTTCATTTCTGTCTCCCTGCAGGTCGAGCGTGCGCGAGTCGACGAGGGTGGTGTTGATGCCCAGGTAAGTGCAGATGTTTTTAATGAAGTGTAGGTTGATTTCAGACAGAAGGTCGCTTTCGATGTCGTACCAGCTAAAGACCTGTTCCTTTACAGAATGGAACGATTTAGCGCCGGCATAATTGGCCTGAAGGGTCTTTGGGTGTTTCTTTTTCCAGATCATGGAGGCCACTCTTGTCTCACAAACCGTTTGACCCAGGGAGCTTTGTCTTACTGGGATCGTTAACCATTCCGTTCCCGTGGAAGTCTTTATTGTATTCCTGTTGCGCCAATCGTTCTTGGTGTACTGGACATCGTCGTAAACAACGAAAACGTCTGATCTCGCAATGAGGTCAAAATATCCTTTCCAAGGAATGTAATTTGATTGTGAAATGGATATGGTCATAACACTTCAAAAAAGTCAGTAGGTACGATCATCGGCGAGGTCGGTCGAAGCATTGTATTGGCGCGCTGAACTGTCATGGGTTCCGTTCGAAATTAGCTGATGGATCAAGTGTGGGCTCGTTTCCCCAGGGCGGCAGGCTAGGTGTTTGACCGTTCTTGAATTAAAGGCGATGCCGGGTCGTACAGTGAAGTCATTTACTGCATATAGATAACATTGCTATATCCAAACGAACAGAAATTTTTTGTCGATTGAGTCGGGATTCTGCCTTGTGCGCATACCGACTTTCATGACTAAGCACCGGTCATTCTGTCGATTGAATCGATTCAATGGGTAGCATGTTGAGTCGAAAATTGTCGCCCGACCAGGATGCCGTTCCTGCCTTTTTCCACTCGCTTTTTATAGCATTTGACAAGAGATCCTTTTCCCACTTGAACGGCACGTCCGTTGTTTTCGAGTAGATCGTCAGCGTCGTGGTTTCTGGATCAAGCTTATACTTTTTCAGCCAGAAGGCCGTGTGATGTGCAAAGCCGCGCTTTAGCTGGTCATCGTCAATTTCGGCGCTCAGCGTTCGAAAGTTCCAGTTCACCCAGACTCTGCCGATATAGCCAGGCTGGCCGTTGGGCTTGGTCATAGGTAGTATTCTGTGTTGGCCGGGAGGATTGCTTGCCTCTATTTTGAGAACGTGGTTGTAGCCTTTGAAATGAGCGTCCATGAAAACGCCGTGTGGGGTTAAGCCAGAAAAGTGCCTGATGACCAGAAAAGGAGCGGAATTTGCCAAGGGGCGAAGATCCAGATGGATTCTCTCACTCAGCACCCTGCCCACAGGGGAAAGCGCGAGAATGACACAGCCTTGAATTAGGCATAGCCCCACAAAGGCGCCTAAGAACAGATGGCCGCGCTGCTTAGTGCTCAATGGTAAACTGGGGAGCTTGAAGACGGGAAGTTTTTCAATAAAGCGAACCTTCGCATAAAACGCGAAAAGTACCCGTTCGGCTTTTTCTGCGACGTGTTGTGAATACTTTATAGGGATCATCAGAACAAAAAGCCCTGTTACACCCAATCCAAACCACGGGATGGGGAAAGCCGCAACGATACCAAGATGAAGTCCGACGCCAACCAATGTTAACGGAAACCAGAGTCGCCGGAACCACATCAGGATTATGAAAAGAGATTCAAAGAGCAGAGTGAGGTAGCCCAGCGCAAGAGCGAGCCACTGCACATTCAGAAGCGGCTGAGACAAACCACTTGGTGCCCAGGTGAAATGAATAAGTGAGCCGGGTTGCCACAGCCCTAGACCGTGAATCCACATAGGTGAGGCTAGTTTGTGGAATATGGAATCGGTGTACACCAGTGCGATCCCCACGAAAACGAGTAGGTGGTACCACCCTCGACTTACCTCCGGACGGCAACCCGATAAATATCTGTCGATGGATAAGCTGCGGTGTGTTGGGCAAAAAATCAGAAGCAGACCAACCCCTTGGTAGATGTAATCCATGTGGTATTCAAAGGCTTGGTAGGGCACAAGAAAGAGACTCGTGGCGACAAATGAAAGAACAGCCATGAGTCGTGTGCAGTATCCCAGGCAGAGCAAAACGAGGCACGCGATCCAAAGAACCAAGCCGGCCGACACCATGAAAGACGCGGTTGCGAATGGGTCGGGTGTATAAACGATGTCACGGTGAAAAAATATGTGCCATAGCTGTTCAAATGGATTGCGCGTATATATCAGGTCGCGGTAATAGAAGGTCTGGCAGACCTCAAGAATAAGAACAAACGTAAACAGAATACGCGTGATTCCAAGTCCGCCGCTATGCACTTTTTCTGTGAAGAGATCCAATCTCAATGTCGCAACGGTCCTTGTTTTGCACTTGCAGGTCGGTCGTGGCGTAAGTCATAGCAGGTTATGTTCTGGCGAAACAGTCTTTCAAGCGAATTCATGTAAATGACTTGTCTATCTGTTTGTGCCACATATATTCAGTAACGCCTATGGGCTGGTCGCGTCCCGGTGTGCCGTTGGCTGCAGAATCGAAAGGGTTCGCCGACGCGTCAGGTGTTTCTGTCGAGAATACAAGCTGGGCACTTTTTGCCCAATCGCCTACGTGACCACCGACGGTGAATTAGGGCGTTACTCGCCGTTCAGTAGAAAGAGAAGTGGGCGTGAAGAAAGTTCAAATCCTACATCTTGTCGATTTCTTGGGCCCAGGAGGGGCGCAGGAGTTGATTCGACTTTCGATTAAAATGTCTTCGCCTGAGTTTACGCATAAGGTCGTCGTCCTTACAGGTGTTAAACCGTATTACGAAGCATCCATTAGAGACGCTGGCGCCGAGGTCCAGTATTTGAGCCAGTTCTGGAAGGCGGGTCTTGTTATCTCGATGCCCCTTTTGGCAGCCCGATTCAGGGGGATCTTGAAACAGTCCCAGCCCGACATTCTGCACTTGCACATGCCGGGATCGATGATTGTGGGAAGTGTTGGGTCGCTTGGCTTGCGCTTAAAACGGATGCTTACAATCTATGCGTGGAGAAGCGCTTTTGCGCCTTGGGTCTTTCCTTGCATCCGAATGCTCAACCCTCTGTTTGATGGCGTCTGCGCGGTTGACCGGACGGAGATCCCCTGGGTCTCGGATGCGAAATTCGTCAAGTATTACTCGGGTGTCGAGCAGCCGATTGACTTCTCCGCCGGCGTTCAGGGGCTGCGGAAAGAGTTTATGTTGGATGGACGGGAGCCTCTATTGTTTTCCATTGGGCGGTTGCATCCAGACAAGGGCCATGCCGATGCGATGCGCGCATTTACCGAAGTTCGAAAAATATTTCCTCGTGCAGTGCTCTTCGTCATCGGAGAGGGCGGGGAAAAGGAAACGCGAAGACTACACGATCTGTCTGAAACCCTAGGGGGTGACGGAATTGTTTTCACCGGACATCGAAGCGATTTAAATTCGTTCTTGGGTTTGGGAGGATTCTTTTTGCGTACATCGAAAAACGAGTGCGGAAATATGTCGACAATTTTGGTGGCATTCGCAGGTGTTGTGGCTATCGGCTACAGTATGGAGAATGTGCTGCGCACCGAAATTGAAATGATCCGTGATGGGCAAACAGGGAAAATTGTCCCACTAGGTGATTTTTCGCAAATGGCGCAGGAGGTCGTGGATCTGTGGCGTAACCGCGCTGAGTATGACCGCCTGTCCGCGGGATCCGTTCGGCATGCTCGCGGGCAATGGGATATCCAGCATACTCTCGTGGACCCTGTTGAATCCGCCTATCATAAAATACTCCTTTCGTAGCGCTCGGTTCACGCGGTGAGCTTGGCCTGCAAGAGGGAGGCCCCGTTAATCCGCAGGACGCGTGGCCGTTTCTGCGCTGGACAGACGGGATATGACGCAGAGCGTGCCTACCAGCAAGGCAACGCGCGATAGGCCTAGAACGACAATTAGGCCTGCCAGATCTATCGAAAACCTGAGGATGTAGAGAACGGTACACATCGCAAATGCGGTGATGGCCATCACCCAGAGGCAGGCATATCTGTGTCGCGCCATTTCGATGCTCGCGAGGGCGTGCACCGTGCCTTCAATGCCCATCGCCAACGCATAGAGTGCTGCAAACCCCGCATATGCTTTGAAGTTGGGATTCCACATCTCAAAGAGGGGCTCACCGAATAGAACGATTCCTAGAACGATTGCGCCTGTAACGGTTAACGCTAGTAAGACCGACTGTCGGTAGAAGCGGCTCAACGTGCGCCCTCCAGCGTGCTCGGCCGCAGACAACGGGAACACAATAAAGACAATTGGGCCAATCAGTAATAAGGGCATCACGCCGAGCGTGATGACGGCGCCGAACCCTCCCGAGTCTGATGTGAGAAGGTTTCGGACAAAGAGTCGATCGAATTGAACCAGTACGGTGGAGGAAATGATGAAAACGGCCATCGGGATGGTCGTTGAGGCCATGGTCTTCACTTCGCTCAGATAGGAGGCGCGTCTGCATGGCCGTCTGAAGAGAAAAACGAGCAGGCAAGCGGGAACGACAGCTGCGCTGACGATACGGGCAAGAAACGCACCGCTGAGGCCATGATCCAAATTTAGAACTAGCAATACGGTGATCGAGAACATGA
>JAPKCZ010000677.1 GCA_028822745.1 Kiritimatiellia bacterium
AGGGGACCTTGTTCTGCTTCAGGAAACGTTGCAGGACGAAGTGCGCGGGCTACTGCAAGAGTGTGACGGCTCCGCCGCCGGCCAAAATCAGGCCGAATGGTATTCTTTTGGTGTCTCTACTGATGTGGACTTCCACTATCGCGAGGGAAGCGTGCGTGGCGCCTTCGGCGCGTTCACGTACTGCGCTGATGTCGCCGGCAGTACATTCGATAACCCCATTCTCGGTCAAACGGCCGCGGCCGCATTTGGCGTCGCGACGCTCCTCGGCGTACCGCCTGAGGTTTCCGAAGCTGTGATTCAGAATTTCACAGCCTTGCCGCATCGCATGGAGCGTATCGCCAGTGCGGGAGAGGTGTCGTTTATCAACGATTCAAAAGCGACAAATCTGGCTGCGCTATCTGCCGCCTTGGATATTTGCAGTGGACCGGTACATTTAGTGGCCGGCGGTCGCCTAAAGGAAGGCAATCTCGACTTTATTAAAGAAAAGCTAGGCAACCGTGTTTGTGCTGCTTATCTTATTGGTGAATCTGCTGAAAATTTGGAAAACGCGTGGCGTGGCGTCATCGACTGTGTGCAGTGCGGGGATGTCCAAACGGCCGTTCAAAGAGCGGCTTTGCGTGCCAAAAATGGGGAAACAGTGCTCTTTTCGCCGGGGTGTGCGAGCTTTGACCAGTTTTCGGGTTATGGCGAACGCGGTCGGGCTTTCAGTGATGCTGTCGCCGCCCTTGAAGAGGTTGCGCTGGCAGGCTAAGTGTTGTCGGTAAATTTTGTGAAATTATATAACGTCGAATGACAAGAATATAGAAGGATGAGAGACTCATGAAAGAGGCAATAAACACAAAGAAGCGTTCAACATCATGGTTGGTGTGTTCGGTGATTGCAGCACACGGACTCGCTGTCTGTCTGGTGCTATTAATTCAGGGCTGCGGTACGCCCATTTCGCCTGACGGCGGACCGGCAACGACAACGTCCCTGCCTTCTACAACGGCGAGTCGACCAATGCCGCCACGGGTTGCATCTGCAAAGCCCGTTGTCAGACCCATTCCGCCAATGCGCAAGTATACGCCACCGGTCGTTGTCCCAAGTCAGTCCTCTGAATACGTCGTGAAGAAGGGGGACAGCCTTTCTGTCATCGCCAGTCGCTTCAATGTGACCGTGACTGAGATTATGGCGCTGAACCAGATCAAACAGGCGAACAAGATTCGCATCGGTCAGACGCTGATCTTGCCAGGCAAGATTGACCTATCGGCGCCCGCACCAAAGCGAACGGTGAAGCCCACGCGTAAGGTTGCGGCAAGTGGTCCGAAGTACGTCGTCAAGCCCGGCGACACGCTGTCGCATATTGCTGTCGCACATGGCATCAAGACCGCAGACTTGCGTTCGGCCAATGGAATTTCGGGTGATGTCATCTATGTTGGACAGTCACTTGTTGTGCCAGGCGGCAAGCTAATAGCTACGACGACAGTCGCTAAGGTGACGCCGAAACCCGTCGTGACACCAACCCCAAAGGCACCCGTTGTTGCGGATGTCCCTACGCCTGTCGCTCCTGGCGTGCCGCCTCAAACGGCTGACCCTGTCGTTGCACCCGTTGTGTCCGGAGCCACGGACATCCCACTGACGTTGCACACGCATGAAGTGAAAGACGGCGAAGATCTTTATTCCGTAAGCCTGATTTGGGATGTGAGCATTGACGAACTCAAACGCGTCAACGGCCTTTCGGGTACCGACCTCACGCCTGGCCAAGTTTTGCGTATCCCTAGAGTCGAGTAGCCGTGAGGAACACGGTCAACGCACTTATTGTTGTTGTCCTGCTCCTCGTCTCTCTCGGAATTATCGCGCTGGCGACGACTAGCAGCGTACGTGCCGCGACGCGGTTTGATGACCCTTCTCATTATGTCAGGCTTCAGCTGATCTGGGTCGGCGTCTCGCTGGTACTGGGC
>JAPKCZ010000678.1 GCA_028822745.1 Kiritimatiellia bacterium
TTTTCGTAATAGGTGTAGCCGTTCATGCTGTCCACGAAGGTCTTCATCATGTGTTGGCGCTCACGCACCGTGATCCGACCTTCTTTGACGGCGCGCTCAGCATTGCTTCGGAATCGCTGCTGCATTTCTTTCGGATGATATTCAACGTATTCCAAAACCTGCGAAATCGTGTCGCCGTGCATCTCTTTGACAAAATCGAAACGGCCATCGCTGTTCAGGCGTACGCTGACAACATTCGTGTCACCAAACAGATTGTGAAGATCCCCTAGCGTTTCCTGATAGGCCCCCACAAGGAAAACGCCCAAATAGTATTCCTCGCCATCTCTCACCGGGTGAACGGACAGGGTGTTCGTCACGCCGTCGGGGCCAATGAAGCGATCGATCTTACCGTCACAGTCGCACGTGATATCGGCCAGCACGGCCTCCCGCGTTGGCCGCTCATTCAGCCGATGAATCGGCATGATCGGAAACAGCTGATCAATGGCCCAAATATCGGGCAGCGATTGAAAGAGACTGAAGTTGCCATAGTAGATATCAGCAAGGGACAGCTTCAGCTGCTCTAGATCAGGCGGCTTACGCGGCATGGTCTCCAACACGTCACTGATGCGATGCATGATATCGAGAAAGATGTTTTCCGCGACGGATCGTGTGCGCAAACTGATTCGCCCATGGCGAAATTGTTCCTGCACTTCATTGCGGTAAAAATTGGCGTCGTTGTAACACTCCTGCACGCGTCTGGGCGTGAGATAGGTCCCTATTTGGCGCATGTTCTCCAACATTTCGGGCTCATCCTCGCCCGCTTTACCAAAGCTTATTGGTTCGAAGTGTGTGGTATCCAGAATATTGAATAGCAGCACGGAGGAATAGGCCACCGTTGCACGGCCTGACTCCGTGATGATCGTCGGATGCGGTATGTCGTATTCGTCAAACGTCTGCGTGAGGATCTCAACGATGTCTTCGCAGTATTCCGGCAGGGAGTAATTCCGGCTCTGCGTGTCGGCACTCTGCGACCCTGTGTAGTCCACACCAAGTCCGCCGCCCAGATCAATGTGGGTCAACGGGGCACCTTCGCGCACCAGATCGGCATAATAGCGGCACGCCTCCAGTACGCCACTGCGTATTTCCTGAATGCTTGGAATCTGCGAGCCCAGATGGCAATGCAACAGCTTCAAAGCGTGAAGCATGTCTTCACGCTTCAAGGTATCAATCACCTCAATGAGCTGCGTTGACGTCAGGCCGAAGACGCTGCGATCCCCACTTGTTGAATTCCAGTGACCGCTCACCTTGGTGTTCAGTTTGGCGCGCACACCGATCAGTGGCTCAATATTCAATTCCTTGCTGCGCTTGATGATGATGGGCAACTCGGCAGGTGTTTCAATCACGAAAAAGCACTGTATGCCCAACTTGATGGCGTGCAGGCCCAATTCGACAAACTCTTTGTCCTTGTAGCCGTTGCAGATGATCAGGCTGCCGGGCGAGTCGATGGTCGACAGGGCCGCAATCATTTCGGGCTTACTTCCAACTTCGAATCCATGATTGAATCGCGCACCGAAATCAGCAATTTCCTCAACCACTTGCGCTTGCTGGTTGACCTTTATCGGGTACACGCCGCGATAAGCGCCCTTGTATTGCGTCGCCTCAATCGCGTCTTGGAACGCCATGTTCAGGCTCTGTATCTGTGCATCCAGAATGTTCTCGATGCGCAACAGCACAGGCATGTGCAGATCACGTTCGGCCATGCCATGCACAATATCCAGTAACGGCACGGCGGTATCCGCGGTCTTGGCTGTGACATTACCTTCATCAGAAAGCCCGAAATAGCCGTTGGCCCACCCTGCAAGATGGTAGTGCTCGGCCGAATCCTCGATGGACCAGTTGGACGGGGTAGGACTCAAATGTCATGCTCCAATTTGAGGACTCGCTTCGGAAATTCAAC
>JAPKCZ010000679.1 GCA_028822745.1 Kiritimatiellia bacterium
CGATGGTGACCCACTCATCATAAAACTCGACCTTGGCATCGATCAGGGCCAGCGCATCGTTCCATGTCTCGATGGTTTCCCGCACGCGAGCCCGGTGTGAAGCAAGCAGCGCCCGGCGCTGCTTCAGGGTCGCGCTGCCCTGTTCGACGAGTGCCGTATAGTCGCGCATCTGTGCGATCGACATGCCTGTACGCCGCAGACGGTCCATGAGGTCGAGCCAGCTAACGTGGTACTGACTGTAGAGTCTTCGACCGCCATCGTCGCGCACGACGCCGGGTAATAATCCCTGAGACTCGTACCACCGGATGGCATGAACACTGCGGCCGGTGCGGCGAGCAACGTCTCCAATAAGCAGATTGTTTGGCATGGCTTGGGCTCCCAAGGTCGACGTCTGTTACTCCGCCTGTGATCTTCGAAACATAGCAATCATCCCACCATCCTGATGATCCGGAGATACAGAGCGGCTATCCGGGAGCATCGACATTGAAATCTGAATAAATGCTGATTGGATTAGTGTCGCGGTTTTTCGCCACAATTTATAGACCTTCGTGCAAAATACGCTCGCACGCTCATCGGTGCTCATCAGCAATACCGATCTCGGGTGCATCCAGGCATAGAAGCGCGGCAGCACCCGGGTTATGTTTACTACCAGTTCAAATATTTACTCCAAACATGAACAGCCTACCTCAGACTAACCAGCCGGTTCTCATCGTGCGTGGTAGTCGCTTTGTCATGCCGTTTCTCGTGGTAGTGATGCTTGTGATTGTGGCGTGCTATCTCTTGTTCGCACAGTCGAATCCATTTTTTGGATTTGGCGATGTTTTTATGCTTTTTGCCGTCCCTCTGGTGGCGCTAATAAGCATGAATTTCACGACTCGTGCCGTATTTTTTGACGATCGGTGCCGGGTGGGCCGCACGGTGATTTTTTACCAGAACATCGTCAGCGTAAATCGGGGGCGATTTCTTTTGACTATCCGGTATAACCGGCCGAATGAAGCACGCGCCAAACCGCGCCGTGCCCAGTTGTCGTTCTATGAAATGAGACGATCCGAACAGGAAAAATGCCTGGAAATTTTGCGCACGCACCTCCCAGACGCAGCCGTTTCAGACCTTTAAATTCGAGGCGGGACCCAGACGAGCGACTAAAGCGGGCGGGTATCGTTTTCCGGCGGCAGGTTTCGCTACAGGCGAAGGTTTGCCTTGGACATCTCGGTAACTTATGGAATTGGAGTTGTTCTGAATGAAACGTGGGTTCTTGCTCGTCGCTATTCTTTGGATGTCACTGTTTGCTGCAAGAGAGGGGTTCGCGCAAGAGGCGGCCGTCCGGCCTCTGTATACCTCTGTGCCGCATCTCCATACGGGGGACGTTCGTTATGACTCGCCCATATTGACGATTCGCGACTCGGGACTGGCCGCAGGGCAGGGCATCGTCAAGGCTCAATTGACGCTCTTTCAATCTCCTCAGGGAGAGGACGAAGCGTTGGGATTGGCCGTCGCTTTCTATACCGAGGGCAAATGGAACTTCAACACCGCCAGGGACTACGGAAAATTTGGAGCCCGCTATGAGCAGAACCAGGTTCCGGTCTTGATCCCCACGCTGAATGGCGATGGCTATGGCAATCCTGACGACTGGAGCCCGCTTGCCGATGGCGGGAAAGCGTGGCCCATGAAAGGCGGCGTCTTCGTCATGCTCGACCGCATTTATCTCAAGGCGTACGAGATCAGCGGCACTGACTTCGTACTCACTCTTTCGGATTACAACGCCGTCGATAAAGTCTTCAAGATACGGATTCCGGCCGCCTTTCTATCGAGCTTTCTCGCCAGCATCCCGAATGACCGCCGCCTGGTTCCTCAATCATTGTCGAACAGCCCCTCGACCTTCGGCGTCCAGTATGCCGTTCTGAATGAATCCGCAAAGGCAGAGATGAAGATCCCT
>JAPKCZ010000680.1 GCA_028822745.1 Kiritimatiellia bacterium
GCGAGGTTCATAACAATGTCGGCCGTTGGCAACATGTCGGCGTAGCTGCCAACCGTGAATCCGTTTTCGGTCGCGTTGAGATAGGACTGACGCTTTTCGGCGATGGCGCCATCGCGCAGCGTGTAGGCAACATCGAGACCACTGTCGCGCATGTTGAGACCCTGGTTCAGGCCTTGTGCGCCGCAGCCCACGATGACGATCTTTTTACCTTTGGCATAATCGCAGCCGCCCGAGAATTCGGCGGCGTCCATGAAGCGGCAGGTGCCAAGCTCGTCGAGTTTGAGGCGCATTGGAAGTGAGTTGAAATAATTCTGGGCCATGATGTTCTCCTTTTTTGATTGAACGAGGGCAGTCTAGTTGGTGAGTTATGTTGCGTATATTGATTTATGGTGCATATTGTGTTGCGAAATACGCAACAAGGTGCTCGTATGGACATGCAAGAGCTTGAAATCTTCGTAAAAACAGCCGAAATGCTGCATTTCGGACGGGCCAGCCAGGCCAGCAATCTGAGTCCTTCTGCCCTCACCAGAACCATCCAACGCTTGGAGGAGGAGCTCGGAAAGCCTGTTTTTTTGCGCGATAACCGAAGCGTGGCGCTGACAGAGGCAGGGCGTCAGCTGTTGACGTACGCCAGAAGCGCCACGCGTGACTGGCAACAATTCCGCGAATCCATTGCCGCAGAGCACGACGTTCTGGGGACACTGTCGATCTACGCCTCGATCACGGCGGTCTACGGTCTCTTGCCGGATCTGTTGGCCGCCTTTCGATCGGCGCACCCCAAAGTGCACTTGGAATTGCGCACTGGCGCTGCCGAACACGCGGTCGAGCAGGTCTTGAGCGGTGAGATCGATCTTGCGGTGGCGGCGTTGCCCGATCAGAAGCAGGCGCGCTTGCAGTTTATGCCATTGGTTGAAACGCCGCTGGTCTTTATCCGCCCAAAAGCGCCGACGTTCGCCATGCCGGAGAGCGATCAGGCGTTTGATGTTTCTTCGGTGCCACTTGTCGTCCCGCAATCTGGGCCAGCACGGCATCGCCTGAATGTCTGGCTGCGCGCACACGACATCACGCCGAACATTGCGTTGGAGGTTTCTGGCAACGAGGCCTTGATTGCAATGGTCCGTCTCGGCACCGGCATTGGGATCACGCCGCAGCTCGCGCTTGAGCGCAGTCCGTTTCGGGATGACGTCGACGTTATTTGCGGCGCACCAGAACTTGATCCTTATGTCGTCGGGCTGTGCGCTAACAAGCGAAACCTCAAACGACGTACGGTTGATGCCATGTGGAAGTTGGCGCATGATCTATAGCGTGTTGTTTGTTTTTTTGGCTGTGACGAGCTACGATGCGCTGCTTCTTGAAAAGAGGCTATTCAAGGCCAAACGCCTGTCCAGAATGACACGACCTTAAGAGGTTGCAGCATTTCCCTATATGCGCTTAAGAATTTCACAGAAGGACGCAAAGGACGCAAAGGTCGCAAAGGAACGAACCGGCGGGCTCCGCCAGCAGCAGTGGCTAAGTCTTTCCTTCCTTCGCGATCTTTTGTAAATGGTTTTAGGTTTTGACGCTGGAGGAGCTTAACGTGGCAGCACGCACGCCAACGCATAAGGACCGAACATGACGATCGCATTGATACCAGAGCCAAAACGTGTAAATACAAAAAAGGGGACTTTCGTGTTTCCCGCAACGGCAAGTATCGGCATTGAGGATCAACGCTTATACGACGCGGCCGTGGAGGCTGGGGCGCTTTTCCGAAAGCCGGAGATTCATGTCTCGATCGCGGACTGTGTTGACACGGTCACCTTGCGCATGGTTGCGTCGCTGAAACCCAATGGCTATCAACTCCGCATCACCAAGCACGGTATCGACCTTTCTGGCGCTGATACGGCAGGCGTCTACTACGGGGTGCAAACGCTCAAGCAGATCGCGCG
>JAPKCZ010000056.1 GCA_028822745.1 Kiritimatiellia bacterium
CCGACCTCGTTCTGAAACAAATGGAAGCCGTGCACGCACAGCTCGAAGACATTACACGACTGGAAGAAGAACTGCTCGACGACAACAAGGCCATCAGCGAAATGCCGCCCGAAGAAATGGCATCACCGGAAACCCGTCAAAAATTGCGTGAAAACGAGGCGACCGAACGGCGCCAATCAGATCGGCTTGATCGTCTGACCGAAGAGACACGTAAGTTGATGAAAGAAGCGCTACGCAACAGTGACATTCCTGAATCGACCCTCGCCGAGTGGTCTGAGCTCCAAAAGACAATGGAAGATGTTTCGGAACAGAACATGGATAAGGCAGCGAAAGACCTTCAAAAAGCCGGCGACAAGCCTTCCGAACGCAAAGAACAGACAGAAAAGGCCATCGCCAAAGAAGAAGATGCCGTCAAGAAATTGCAAAAAGCAGGCTCCGACATGAATGATTCTCTCGAAGATATGATGGCCGAAAGTTTTGTCAATCGGCTTCGCCTCGCGTCGCAGCGTGAACAGGAAGTTGAAACAGGACTCCGCGACATTCTGCCCAAAACGATTGGCCTCGACCCCGCCAGACTGCCCGCCGACGTCAAAGAAGAATTTGGTTTAATCACGTCACGCCAACAGGAAACGCATCGGCAAGTGGGTTACATACAGGATGACCTGGCCGGCTTTTTTAGCCGCACGCGAACCGAGAAATACAACACCGTCTATAAAGAAATGCGCAACGTTGGTGTCGTCGATGCTCTCGAGCGCCTAACAAAATCCATCCAAAGTAATCTGGCCATTCAGTCCATTTCCGATGCGACCAAGTGGAGCAAGCAACTTGCCGTATGGGCGGAAGCGCTCAGCAAAAAGAAAAAACAGGGCGGCGCAGGCGGCGGCGAAGGTGAGGGCCCTGAAGGATTGGACGCCGAGGATATGGAAACCCTTATTTCGTTGATGCGCGCGCGCAAACAAGAAGAAAGCCTGCGCCAGCAGACGCGCCTATTGAACGAAGGACGTGAAACGAATCGGCGCTACCGCTACGACGCCCGAAAACTCTCACGCAAGCAGAGCGCTATCGCCGAAAAAACACGCCCCCTCGAACGTCGCGTGAAAAACCCAAAACTTCGCCAGCTAATCGAAAAGCTGGGCGGCGAGATGATGAATGCTTCGATGCTGCTTCAACGCCCACAGACAGACGCCGAGACCGTCGCCATCGAAACCGAAATCATTGAACTACTGAGCAACAGCATTGACTCCGCCAGCGGATCTCAGTCGAGCGCCGCAGCCAAGCAGCTGATGGCACAGATGGGTGAAGGCGAACCCCAACCCGGCCCGGGCGGTGGATCCAAACCCGGCCCAGGGGGTGGTTCCGGCGGTGGTCGAAGTGAAGGCGAAGGTGGCCCAGAGACGGCCATCGACCAGAGTGGACGCAACGTGGAAGGTACCTCCGGATTGACACATGAAACCCCACAAGAATTTAAAGACGTGCTCGAAGCGTATTTCCGAGCGCTGGAGGATTCGCGATGAACCATCGATTACATGTATCGTTTCACCGCACGCGCCGCGCCGCGATGTCGGCCTTTGTCATGCTCATCGTCGCGGGTTTTCTCACGCCTGTTCACGCACAGCGTATGTTCGAGTTTCATGGCGACCCCATTCCCCCCGAAGTGGAAACGGTTTACCAACGCGGCCTGGAGTATCTCGTCAAAGCACAGCAGCCTAGCGGCGCATTCGCAGGACAGAGCGGCAACCAAGCAGGCGTTGTCGGATTTGCCATACTCGCGATGCTGGCCCACGGCGAAGATCCAAATGTGGGTCCCTATGCAAAATCCATCAAACTGGGTTTGAACTACATCGTTTCGAAAGCGCAGAAATCAAACGGCTACATTGGCACCAGCATGTACAACCACGGTTTTGCAACGCTGGCACTCGCTGAAGCATACGGCGCCGTCGATGACCCTCGACTCGGGCCGGCGCTCAAAAAAGCGGTAACGTTGATCCTGACGGCGCAGGCATCCAATCCGAATGGTGCCTGGCGCTATTCCCCCACGAGTCAGGATGCAGACACCACCGTCAGTGGCGCGCAGATGGTTGCACTCTTCGCAGCACGCAATGCCGGCCTCGACGTGCCGGATACAGCCATCGAGAAAGGGCTACAATTCTTTTCGCGAACGATGGCACCCGACGGAGGCTTTGGTTACACGTCACCGTCAGGCAGCAGCCCACCACGTACCGCCATTGGGACACTCGTCTTCGCGCTAGGCAAGCGCAAGGATAGCCAGGAATTTCAAGCCGGCTTCCGCAACCTGCGTGAAATGAACGCCCGAGCGAACCAACACCTCTATTACTACCTTTATTATGCCTCACAGGCGTATTTTCACGCCGATATGGAAGCCTGGCACGAATGGAATGTTGTCAACATCAAGCGCCTCGGGTCCATACAAAACGCAGATGGAGCTTGGCCGGGCTCCCATGGTCCAGTATTTTCAACATCAACAGCACTGCTCTCGCTGGCGGTCAACTATAGATTCTTACCCATTTACGAACGCTAGGAAGGAAGATAAATCATGCGAAATCTCGGACTATACAGCTTCGCCGTCGTGGCGGCATTCACCATCGGCGCTCAAGCCGAACTGAACATCATTGGCGATATCATCATTCAAAACCCGCAGCCTGGTCAGATCCAGGTCGCTCCCGGACAGCCGCCACAGCGCGGCATCAGCGTCCCCAAGCCCGTTGGGAGCGAAAGCAACATTGCCGACGAGACCGATGACACGCCGAAACCCGACGCCATTACACTCCTCAATGATGACGTACTGCACGGCGCGTTAATGGCGATCGCTCCGGCAGGAAAGGGCATCAGCTGGAAACACCCCAGCGCGAAAGCCGTAATCGACTTCGACGTCAAGTCCATCGACCAAATTGAACTGGGTGACCGATCGGCGATCGACGCCACTGCCGGCTCAGCAGAAGTGCAGTTGACCAATGGCGACATTTTGACAGGCGCCATCAAAACCCTCACAGCGGACAGCTTGACGCTGTCCACATGGTATGCCGGCGACATGACGATCAAACGCGTCATGATCACCCGTATTCGCCCAAACGCGGCCCTATCCGATGTTATCTACCAAGGCCCAACGGACATCTCAACGTGGACCCATAAGAAAACCCAGAGCCAACCCTCATGGCAGTACAAGGATGGCGGGCTTTATGCCATCCAATCCAACCCAATCGGGCGACAGATTCCCGGCATGCCAGATAAGGCTCGAATCGAGTTCAATGTGGCGTGGCGTGGCTACCCACAATTCTATTTTTCATTCTTCAGCGACAACGTCCAACACTACAGCGGCAACTGCTATTTACTGCAGATCAGCGGACAGTCGGTTTACATGCAACGCTACTCCAGCACCTCCGGCAGCCAGAACCTCGGCAACGCAAACGTGGAACGCTTTCAGCAGCCAACGATCAAATCCGCCAAGTTCACCCTGCTCGTCGACAAACCAGAGCGTAAATTGGTCCTTATGATCGACGACGAAATCATACGCCAATGGACCGACCCCAACCCCTTCGGTGGTCTGGGGAACGGCATTTTATTTCAACCGCAGACGCAAGGTAACCTGAAAGTCTCCGACATCAGTGTGCGCGCTTGGGATGGGGAAATGCCAGCAGCCAAAGATGAAGTGGAATTGGACGAAGATCGCATCGCGTTCATCAATAGCGATAAAGTATCGGGCCAGGTTCAGACCATCACGGATGGACAAGTATCCTTCGCAACGGAATATGCAACACTGGCCGTTCCGATTGCCCGCATCGCCGAAATTGGATTCTCGCCGGAGCGGGCGCAACGCGCACGTCGCAACAAGCACGACGTTCTCGCGTCCTTCAAGGGCTCTGGAAAAATCACCCTCAATCTCGACAACATCAATGCAGGCACGATGAGCGGCAAGAGCGAGAACTTCGGTGACATAAAGCTGCCGATGCGCGCCTTTTCTGGTATTAAATTCAATATCTACAAGGCTCGTGCCTCCAAGAAAAACGACCTCGATTTCGACTAAAAGCCGGCACGGCATTGGCCACCCCGTTGTTTTGAACACACACAAGAAGCCTATTCCATCATGCACGCTAACGCCGGATCCGGTTTACGCTAATCCCCGTGCTTGGCATGTTGGGCATGACCATTGTCGACCCACGCAATCAACTTCATCTAGGACCCAAAAGCTCATTTGCGAGGTGTTTCGCCACCGCCCATACGGCCTGTGTGGCTGGAGGAGCCATGCAGGAAGACCTTAACTTAGCGCCATCCCCCCCAGACGAGCTCGTTCTTGCATCCGCGTCGCCGCGGCGCGTCAAACTGCTCAGCGACGCAGGCTACACCTTTGTTCAGCAAGCCGCCCATGTGTCAGAAGCGCAACCCGGCACGGCTGCACCCACAACCCTGTGCCTGAAAAACGCTCAACGCAAAGCCCACGCCGTGGCTGAAACGCGCCCTGACGCACTGGTGCTCGGCGTCGACACAATCGTGGTCCTCGACAATGACGTTCTAGGAAAACCGGCCGACCGCACTCAGGCGCATGCCTATTTGACGCGCCTGCAAGGCCGCACACACCAGGTACTCTCTGGCGTTACCCTGCTCAGGCATGTAACGCAAACGGAGTGCACCTTCGTCACATCAAGTGACGTCATTTTCAAGACGCTGACGCCGAGCATCATCGACGCGTATCTAGATCGCATCGAATATTCCGACAAAGCTGGCGGTTACGCAGCACAGGACCATGGCGACATGATTATCACCAAGATCAATGGCTCCTACAGCAATGTGGTCGGGCTACCCATCGAGCGCCTCGCCCAGGAACTACAGCGCTTTTCAATCACACCAACAATTTCACCACGACAGACCTGAGCCAGCGGATTCTTTAAGCCGTTCCAGCATCGCTTCTACTGCACAATCAAGAATTCAACAGAAGCACGCACAGCTTGCCCCGCCGGAGGCGGGTGTTACGGACATTGGCCGCTCTTTGCGTCCTTTGCGACCTTCTGTAAATGTTTTGACGTTTTGGTGGAGAAAAAGCTAAACGTACTGCCATGCATGACAGGCCTGAGCCTGCCACATCCGCCGCCACATCCTATCAGCAGCTTGTTGTCATCCGGACAACGTTCTATACTGCGCACTTAATCGCTAAATACGACACAACACCCTTAAACCGTGTTCGCAGATCTATGAACCGCCTCATTCTTTTACCCGAACAATTGGACGATGACGGCTCGGCAACGCTGACGCCGCGCCAAACGGCTCACGTCACATCCGTTCTGAAACTGAAAACGGGCGACACACTACGTGTCGGCGTGCTGAACGGCGCACGCGGGCAGGCTCGCGTGGACATTGGCGCAGACGAGGTAATACGCATTCACGGCATACTCGAAGACACGCCGCAACCTCCCATGGTCGATCTCCTGCTTGCCATGCCACGACCCAAAGTTATGAAGCGCCTCTGGCCTATACTGGCCTCACTCGGCGTCGGCCACATCAAAATCACGAACGCCGCGCGCGTAGAACGTCAATACTTCGACACACAATGGCTTTCACCAGAGTTTTACACGCCCAAATTAATCGAAGGACTAGAGCAGTCAGGCGACACGCACCTCCCCACGGTAAGCATTGAACGACGATTTAAGCCCTTTATCGAAGACGCACTCGGCACGGTGTTCCCAAACACGACGCGCATCCTTGGCGACCCCTACGGACGCGGCGCGCCGAACACATTGACACCCGCTCCCCACCAACGCATGTTGGTTGCTATTGGCCCCGAAGGCGGCTGGGATGATTTTGAATGCAACCTCTTGGCCGAGCATGGCTTCCTGTCGGTCGACATGGGATGGCGCATTTTGCGTAGCGATACCGCCTGTGTGGCTTTGTTAACCTTAGCTCATGAATGGACGCGTGCCCGATGAAGATCGACGATATAGACTGGCCCAACTGGGATCCCCAGCAGCGCGCCACCCTACTCTTTGTCATCAAAGACGGACAGATTCTACTGATTCATAAAAAACGTGGATTGGGCGCGGGAAAAATTAATGGCCCCGGCGGCCGTCTCGAACCCGGCGAGACCCCGTACGACGCAGCCATCCGTGAAACGCAAGAAGAAGTAGGCCTCACCCCTACCGATGCGGTTCAGGTGGGTGAACTCCACTTTCAGTTCGTAGATGGCTTGTCCCTCTTTGCCACCGCCTTCAGCGCAACACAGTTCACCGGAACATTGACCGAAACCGATGAAGCACTGCCCTTCTGGTGTGATGTCAACGCCATTCCATACGAGAAGATGTGGCAGGATGACATTTTCTGGCTACCGCTTCTGCTGAAAGGTCAGACCTTTCGAGGCTTCTTCACCTTTGACGAGAGTACGATGTTGGACCGCCGCATCGATACGTCACCCGCCTAGCCAGGCTCAGGGCAGCTTGAATTTCACGACCAGCCCGATGCACAGAGCGGACGAAACGATCAGCTGGCGAATGGTCGATTCCATGGGTACGGCTTCATCAATTTCAAGCAGGTAATGATCCGCGTTGGTAAACAGCTCTTTGGCGGTGCCGGCCCACTTCTTTGTCACTCGAGCCAACGTGGCACCGTCTGAAGTCAGGAAACGAAACTCCGTGCCGCTGGCTTTGCCTTTGAGGCTACAGACAGACTGGTTGCGCGCGTCCACAACATCAAACACCGACGCGAAAGAAAACACCTTCTGGCGAAATCCGCCGATCGGCACATCTTCGGCGTCGACAACACGAACACGCGAAGAAAAGACAGGAACACCTCGCGTGAGCCGCATCACCAGTGTGTCACCAGGCGTATAAACACGAACATCAAAGGGGGTTGTGCGCCGATACTCCGTCATTCGAAACAGGCTGGTCGTTTTGCTCAGGGCGCCTTCACGACATTGCAAAAGGATCTCACCGCTCTCGGGATCACGGACGTCGTATCGAAAACTGGTCTTCAACAGCCCCACCTGCTCCTCGACGAGAAATCGGTTTCGTTTGAGCACATCAATCATAGAAAACAGTATACGGCGCCGTAGCGACAAACCAATGTCAATCAGTAGCGTCCCAAACGGAAGCAGAAGTTCACCACCCTCCCGCTCCACGGGATTGAGACACAGAGGCACGGAGGACACAGAGGAGAGGTCATGAGAATTGCCTCTTTCTTTCCTCCTCTGCGTCCTCTGAGAACTCCGTGGTTAATCTTACCTTTGGCCTATGGGATGGCAGTGACGTCGTTATTTGATCTCCTCGCCTGGGGATGCGAGGGGTATCAGTCGCGGGCAAAATGGGATTGCGTCACATTAACAATGATGTCGTTTGGTATGCCACGCGCTGTGGCCTGATTGTAGAAACGGATCGCCGCGTCAATATGATCACATTGCCCTGCTTCCACGTTGAGCGACAGCGCCTCGGCCATCGTGACAGCGGCGTCGAAGAGCGCCTCCGAATTTGTACTGCAGGGCGTCTGGGAAACCTTTTTTGCAGCGCGTTGAACACGGCTGACGTCTGCGGAGCGCGGCGCCCCAGGCAAGCGCGCCTCATCCAGACGACGCGCCAGCGCCTGCGCCTGCAAGCGTTTTTGTGACACGGACTCGGCGTCAATGGTCTGACGCAACTCAGCTTCAAGTTCGGCAATAGCCTCGGCTTTTTTTGTCATTTTTTGCGCCCGTGCTGATTCGACAGCCTGTTTCTTTTTTGCGTAAGAACAGACTTTCTCCAGATCACGTAAGCGTGCTTCGAATTGACGGCGGAGTTTTTCAATGCGCGACGCGCTGCGCGCGATGGCGCGCTGTTGACCGTCTGCCGCACGTTGCGCCGTACAAACATCCTTAAATACATCGGCGCGACGTTTTTGAGTGGCCGCCAGCCGCTTACGCAAGCTCGGCAAACTGGCCCCGCCCGCCATCGCAGTTGGCGCGTCACCCTCGAGATGATATCCGCTCTTGTCCAAGCGCGCTTTCAGCTCGGGAAGCGCACGCATCAAGGCCGCGCGATTCACGCGGCGCGACTCGCCGGTCTGGCGGTTTTCGCCAGCCAACGCAAGACGTCCTTCGTCCACCCACGTTTGAATCGTGCGGCGTGAGGTACCCACCAATGCAGCGGCATCGCTGATACCAACGGTTTCAATCTGCAACGCGGCATCTTCGGAAATATACGCCTCAGCGAAAAGCCACTTGCCCCCATCAACTTTACGTGCCCACGCAGGAAGACGGCCATGCGTCTTTTCGTAGTTGTATGCCCGCGCGACATAAGCGGAGGGTTTCAACGCACCTCGCTGTTGTGAAATGGCATGACGGTCGAGCCACCCCACGTAATGCTCCGCAGGTGCCTCCGTGTCGCGTTGTTCGTTGCGTGCCTTCATTTGGACCAATGATAGCAAAGGAATGGGACAATGGGAACCACTATGCGAGCACCACTTTTCAGCCCTCTTTTGAGACATCAGGCGGCGGCACTGGCGGTGGTTGTCGCTTATCGTCGGATGATGCATTTTCGATGATTTCTTGCACACGGTCCTGCGTCTGCAGACGCGCCTGAACCCGAAACGCCCGCTGCGTATCCCAAAGGGAGATGAGAAACAGCGTCAACGTGATGCCGAACCAGATTAAAAACGGCCCTGCCGATGGCGCTTCAGGGAGCGATTCAAACATGAGCCGGTAATACGACACCATGAGGCACACGACCTCGACGACGAACATGATCAGGGCAGCCAACGTCGTCAAACCGTAGAAACAGCCCGCCAACCAGCGTTTCTGCATGCATTGCCCCAAACCGGGAAATACGGCGGAAAGCAGAATGGGCAGCCGCGACGGTTTTACCCGATTCGGAGCATCCGTCATCTCACAACTCCATCAGAAAAAATCTTAATCCTAATCATAATCACTAGCATCCCATAGGCCAACGACAAGCGTCACCACCCGCTACGCTGGAGACACGGAGGCACGGAGACGAGATTAACCACAGAGGTCACAGAGGACGCAGAGCCGTCTTCCTCCTACGCGCTGCG
>JAPKCZ010000681.1 GCA_028822745.1 Kiritimatiellia bacterium
ATTTTACGCGCTGCCCTACAACACCACCGAGCTAAAGCTGCGAGGTTTGTGGGAGTGCGGGCATCAAAGGTCGAATCGGTCGAGATTCATCACCTTGGCCCACGCGGCTACGAAGTCTTGCACGAATGCCTGCTGCGAGTCATCACACGCGTAGACTTCTGCGATGGCTCGGAGCTGGGAATTCGACCCGAAGACGAGGTCAACGGCGGAGGCGGTCCATTGTAGCTCGCCCGAACCTTGGTCTCGTCCCTCGTAAAAGTGCTCGCACCTGGAGGACTTTTTCCACTCCGTTCCCGCGCCGAGCAGATTTACGAAAAAATCGTTGGTCAAGGTCTCGGGTCGCTTGGTAAAGACTCCAAGTTCGGACTGCCCGACGCTTGCATTCAAGACGCGCATACCGCCAACAAGCACCGTCATCTCAGGAGCGGAGAGCGTCAGCATCTGCGCCCGATCCACCAGCAGCTCCTCCGCCGTTCGCGTGTGTCCGTCCCGGAAGTAATTGCGGAATCCGTCGGCGGTCGGCTCCAGCACGGAAAATGAGTCCACGTCAGTTTGTTCCTGTGAGGCGTCCGCGCGTCCAGGCGAGAAGGGAACCTGCACCTCGTGCCCAGCCTTCTTCGCAGCTTCCTCGACGGCCGCGCACCCGCCCAAGACGATCAAGTCGGCGAGAGCGACCATTTTGCCGTCGGACTGCGAGCCGTTGAAATCATTCTGAATCTGCTCGAGGGCCTGTAGTATATTACCCAGCTCAGCTGGTTGGTTTGCTTCCCAGTCCTTCTGCGGAGCGAGGCGGATACGTGCACCATTTGCTCCCCCACGTTTGTCGGTACCGCGGAATGTTGCCGCCGACGCCCATGCGGTCGAGACCAGTTGGGAAATGGACAGTCCTGATGCGAGGATCTTGCCCTTAAGGTTCGCTATGTCTTGCTCCCCTATCAATTCATGACCGACATCCGGAACTGGATCCTGCCATAACTGCGGCTCCGTAGGAACCAACGACCCAAGACACCGTGAACGAGGGCCTATGTCGCGATGCGTCAGTTTGTACCACGCCTTTGAAAAGGCATCCGCGAACTCGTTCGGATTCTCGTGAAATCGCTTCGATATTTTCGCATAGTCCGGGTCCATTCTTAGCGCAAGGTCCGTCGTAAACATGATGGGAGCGTGCTTCTTTGACGGGTCGTGAGCGTCCGGCACGATTTCCCCTGCAGCCGGATCTGTTGGAACCCATTGCTGGGCTCCGGCGGGACTCTTTGTCAGATCCCACTCATATCCAAAAAGGGTGTCAAAGTAGCCGTTATCCCATTGAATTGGAGCGGGGGTCCATGCGCCCTCTAGGCCACTGCCAATAGTATCGCCAGCATTGCCGCTGCCGTAGGTGTTCTTCCAGCCAAGACCCTGTTCTTCAATACTCGACCCTTCGGGTTCGCGGCCAACATATTGTTCGGGGTCGGCTGCGCCATGAGCTTTACCGAAGGTGTGGCCACCTGCAATGAGCGCAACCGTCTCCTCGTCGTTCATGGCCATACGGGCAAAAGTCTCACGAATGTCCCGAGCGGCGGCAATTGCACTCGGAGTGCCGTTTGGTCCCTCGGGATTCACGTAAATCAGGCCCATCTGCACTGCGCCGAGAGGATTCTCGAGATCCCGCTCGCCGCTGTAACGCTCGTCTCCGAGCCACTCGGTCTCAGGACCCCAATAAATATCTTCTTCAGCCTCCCAAACGTCCTCACGGCCACCGGCAAACCCGTAAGTCTTTAGGCCCATTGACTCGAGGGCGCAGTTGCCAGTGAAGACCATCAGGTCGGCCCACGAGAGTTTACGCCCGTGTTTCTGCTTGATCGGCCAGAGCAACCGGCGCGCCTTGTCGAGGTTGACATTGTCAGGCCAACTGTTGAGGGGTGCAAAACGCATCGTGCCGGA
>JAPKCZ010000682.1 GCA_028822745.1 Kiritimatiellia bacterium
GATGCGTAATTTTGTGGGTCTCGATCTGGCCCATGATGGCATTCCGGACGAGACGCATGATTGCCGGGATGCTGAACAACAGCGGCTGGCATGTGAACCATAAACGCGTAGAGCGGATCTGGCGCCGTGAAGGGCTAAAAGTTCCACACAAGCAAAAGAAGAAAGGTCGCCTCTGGATGAATGATGGATCATGCGTGCGGCTTCGAGCCGAGCGACCAAATCATGTTTGGTCTTATGACTTTGTGCATGGCCGAACACATGACGGGCGCGCTTATCGCACCCTTAACATTATTGATGAATATACCAGGGAGGCCTTAATGATCCGTGTTGATCGAAAGCTTAACTCAACTGTGCACTGACAGACTTATTCATCCTGCCTATGCATAGACGTCTCCATGTCACGATTGACTGAAGTCGCCGCAGCTTGGGCTATCAAAGCGCCATTATTTGTTACAACAGAAATCATAGTATTTAGTTGTTCTACCTTTTCGTTTTACCCGTCCAGCAATGTCAGCACGTTCTGCTTGGAAGTATTGGCCTGAGCGAGCATTTTCGTTGAAGCCTGTCGCAATATTTGCTCCCCACGGAGTTTCGGTTGTTCTGAAGGCAACTCAAAGAAACCACGATCAGCGTTGGCACCTTTGACAATAAAACTTTCTTCCAGCAGCCTGTTCAGCGCACGGTAAACAGTTGGCCTCGATATATTTCCCGTCAGTTCGTGGGATAGAATTTCGTGCGAAGCAACATTATCCTGCCTTTCTGCCAAGCTTTCGATCACATAAAGAACATCACGTTCTACAGATGTTATCTGTCACATCCCGTGAGGTAGTACGGCTGTTTCTTGAACAGCTCCGGTTTGATTTTGTGCCAGTCTTTCATGGCTTGCAAGGGCGTTTTGCTGCGTAGGGCTGATTGTGGAAGCTGGTGGTTGTAAAGCCAGACATAGCGGCGCAGCGTAGTCTCCAACTCTTCGCCTGATCGGAAGTGGTGGCTTTGCAGTACTTCCTCGATGCGGCCGTTGAACCGCTCGACCATTCCGTTGGTTTGCGGCGATCTTGGTGGGGTCAGTCGGTGTTCAATGCCGAGGGCCGAGCAGAGCGTGTCGAACTCATGCTCTCCCGTTGCAGCGCGCTTGCGCAGACCGAAAAGGCGGTCGGTGAACTCCTTGCCATTATCGGTCAAAATAGTGCGGATACGGATCGGACACGCACGTTCGAGGTCACGCAGAAAGCGCCGGGCATTGGCGGCTGTCTTGTTGCGATAGATGGCAATGAAGACCCGGCGGGTGGCCCTGTCGATCGCCACAAAGAGATATCCTCGCGACGTCTCATTGGCCATGCGCGGTAGGTATTTCACGTCAATGTGGATGTATCCGGGGTCGTAGGCCTTGAAGCCACTGTGCTTAGGTTTCTCATCCTTGGCCTTGAGATCACGAAGGCTTCCCACACCATGCCTACGCAGGCAACGATCCAAACCCGAACGGGACACATTCGGGTTCAAAAACTCACGCACCACGGCCAATAGGTCGTCCAGCGACACCAGTAATGTTTTACGCAGCTCAACCGCCACGGCCTCCTGCGCTGGTGTGAGGGTCGTCTGAAGACGGTGGGGGGTGTGGCTGCGATCATGGACACTGTCGCGTTTACGCCATTTCCAGACAGTCTGTTCAGTGGTTCCGTGGCGCTCAGCCAAGGCCCACGCAGGTTCATCACTCGCCTGAATGGCCGCCCGTATCTTTGGTGTTGTTGTCGCCTGGCTATGAAGTCGAACAAGCATTGGTGCCTCCCGTCTGGATATCCCTCAGCACCGATCTTGCCATGAAAAGCGCAGAACGACGAGGGTCTATGTGATCATCCGGGATGGAACAGCTAACTACCTCTCGAACCGGGTCTTTGAAAACTACGAGGCCATCGTTGAGGCCG
>JAPKCZ010000683.1 GCA_028822745.1 Kiritimatiellia bacterium
TTCAACAGAATCGTTCGCGGCGGGATTTGTCCCTATAGGAGCCTGTTGACCCATGCTTGTTTCGCAGAGGCAAACCATCAGGAGAAATATCGCCGTAGCCAAGGCTGTGTTTAGGGCATTTGTGTGTTTCATGATGACTCCTTATGTAGCTTCACGCTATTTGCTTTCAGCGACACTCTTCTTTGCGGGTACGATCCCTTTGTTCGTAATATTGGCAATCAAAACTTGGTAAATATACCCGTCCAGTTTGATGGAGAGTACATCGCCCTTTTCGACAACTCCGAAATTTTTGACGGTCGCAATGTATTCGCCTTTGTTGAAGGTTTCCACAATGCTGGTGACTTGAATGGTACGAAAGACGGCGGTCCATTTGGGTTTAAATGTGGGGCGCTGGACCGTCGTGCCACCTGTATGTACGACCTTAGGCGGGGGTTTCCAGCCGACGGGCCAAAAGGGGTCTCTTGTTTTAGGCTGCTCATCCAGGTCTTCGCCGGTGGCTGCTGAAGTGGGTGCTTCCGATACGGGTGCTGTGGTCTGAGCGGGTAGCACGCTTGCCATAGCAAAGCTCATCATCAGAATCAGTAATGCGGTCTGTCGTTGGTTCATCATTGCGTCTGTATCTTTGCGGGTTTCTTCGCCGAATGGGCCGACATTTTGTCCATCTCGTCGAGTTGTACTTGCAAATCAGTCGGCGTGTTTGCCGCAGCCCAGACTGGCCATTGCACACGAATGTCAATAGCGTGTTGGCCTGGGTTTTTGTCACTAGCATTCACGCTTACTTCGGCAACATTCAGATAAGGACTGCCTTTTTCCACGGCCGCCATGTAGCGCTGCAGATCATGCAGCCCTGCATTTGGAAAGTGGATCTTAATGTTATAGTAGTTGACCAGTGAGCTGTCGTCTAAGCGCTTGCTGCGGGGTGCGACGCTGAATCCGCGCTCGGATATTTAAATTTTCACTTTGGCTGTGGCAGCATGTTTCTGAAGAATTGATTTTGCAACCAGTAGATAGTTTCTTCCAAAACTTGGATGAATGATGTGCTCGCCGTGATCGGAGAGTTCGACCAAGTCTTTGAGAATTTTGTGATTTTTCACGCGGCCTTGAATCATTCGAGCAATGCCTTTGCGTGCGCTGCTCAGTTCATCCTCGATCAAAGCGCGTTCTTCTTGAATTTCGGCTTTACGTTGGATTTTGGGCTTCACAACGAACATGACAATGACGGCGATGAACGTCACGCCCATGATGCCAGCGAGGATGAATATTTTGATGCGTTCTTTGGGATCTTCGGGGAGGCTCATTTGAACACCCTCGTAAAGTATGTGCATTTAATGTCGAAGGTGCGATCGGTTGGCGCAGCCCCGGGGGATACATCGGCACGGCCATCCATCACGACATTCGAGATGACGCCGTATCCAAATGGGGGTGTGTTCTCGAGTTGTGCGACCAAGAATTTAACGCTTTTTTCTGCGTCGCCATTCACAGCGCGTCCACGTATGCTGACCGTGATTTGGCGCCCAGGCATTTTGTCGTTGATCAGATTGAGCTTCTCGGAGGCTCGAAAGCTCATGAGTTGAACATTGGTTGGAACAATCTGCATTAATCCAAGAACCTGTTCATTCCAAGAGAGTCGTGATGACGCCCAGTACGTCAGTTCGTTTTTGACCTCACGGTTGACCTTAAATGTTTCCATCAACTCGACGGCATGGGCATGGACGGGTTTGGTCAACTCAAGATCTTGTTTGAGCGTTCTGAAGTCGCGTTCTTCCTGAATACCCGTCCACACGATCTTGGCAACGATGACGACGATGATTAGGGGGACGATGATTGAGGCCATGCGTCCAAGCGACTTCACGCTCACCGGATTTCCGCTGCGCTGTTCGGTGGGCAAAATTAGATCGACGCGAAGGTTCATGTTTCCTCGA
>JAPKCZ010000684.1 GCA_028822745.1 Kiritimatiellia bacterium
GACGGCCGATATGCTTCCTTCCTTCAAGACGGCGACCTCTGGCTCTTCCATTTGGGGACAAGCACGCTGACCCGGGCGACGGAGGTCAGTGTACCGTCCATTTCCAGCGTGCCGCTCGGACGATACAACCGTCCCGACGTCGAGATTGGTCCATACGTCTGGGGTGGCCCTACATACGCCTGGTCGCCTGACAGCCGGACCATTGCGGTGCATTACGTTGATCGCCGGAACTTGCGAAAGGTACCGTTCCCTTACTATCTAGGCAAAGAGACTCTTGTAAACAACCTTCGCCGGGGATACCCCGGTGACCCGAACGAACACCGCACAATCGGTTTCTATAGAGTCGAAAGCGGTGACTTGACGCTGTTGGACCTGCCGGGCCCCACGGCCAACCGTGTTGTCGCATTCTCCTGGTCCCCCAATGGAACCTTACTCCTTGATCGAGAGTCGGATACGGCGGTGGATCGTTGGTTGCACACCGTCGACCCAGTTGATGGTCTCATGCAGGAAATCTGGCACGACCATCGAGAAACACGCGTATATACATCCATCGCATCTGCCTGGCACTCCGACGGCGAGCGCGTGGTGTTCCTCAGCGACCTTGGTGATCGTTATGGACTCTATCTTCTGACTCCCGGAGATGGAACGCCAAATTTGCTAACGAATGAGTCTTTCGATGTCACAAGCAAACCCTTCGTTGTGTCGCCTGCAAGCATGATCTTTTTCCAGTCCAATGAGCCGAGCCCGTACGAGCGTCAGGTTTTTCGTATCCCAGATGAAGGAGGAACTTCAACCCGCGTCACCACTCTGCCGGGTCAACACCGACCCTACCCGTCACCCGATGGGACAAGGGTAGCGCTTCTCCATAACAGTGATCTGAGCCCGCCAGAGCTCTACCTAGTGGACACTCGGAACGGCTTACCCGAGAACCGGGTTACCACGTCACCTACTCCTGAGTTCGTGCGTCGATCTTGGGCCCAGGCACGGTACGCGACTTTCCCGAGTCGAATCGATGACTACACACTGCACGCACGCATTCTCGAGCCGACCGAACTCAAGCCAGGAAAACGGTATCCTGTCGTCTTCGGCCCTGCATATTCGAACACGGTGCGCAACCGTTGGGCCGGAACGATCGGCCTCCTGCACCAGCTTTTAGTCGAACGCGGCTACATCGTGATCCAGGTCGATGTACGAGGAAGCACCGGATACGGTCGGGAATTTCGAGAGGAGTTCCTCATAGACTTTGGCGGCAGGGACATCGACGACCTCGAGAGCGCTGTCAATTACCTGTCGACGCTGCCCTACGTAGATCCGGAACGAGTCGGTATCTGGGGTAGTAGCTACGGGGGCACGCTCACTATCTACTCGCTCTTCAAGAAGCCGGGATTGTTTAAGGCCGGAGTCGCCGGGGCTGCAGCGGTGGACCCGTACTTCTTCGGTACAGACGATGTTGCTATAGTGCGACGCCCACAGAGCCATCCGGAGGCGTTCACCCGGGGGGCTGCACAATACGCAGGCAACTTGGAGGATCACCTGCTTATCATCCACGGAATGCAGGACGACGTGGTGCCATTCAAGACGACGGTGGTGCTGGCGGAAGAGTTGATGCGCTTAGGCAAGGACTTTGATTTTGCCTTTGCTCCCGGGGCAACCCATGGCTGGACACGCCCAACCCACTATGCTCGCTACCTATTTGGCAAACTCGTAGCTCACTTTGATCGGTATCTGGAACCAGGGTCTCAATAACTTCCTCACGGGGACTTTTTTGTTTGTTGGATGTTGGGTAGATTTAATTTAGAATTAATAGATTATATGTTTAAATAAAACCTTTTTATTCATAATCTATAAATTTGCAACACTTGCACTTTTTTTACTTTCTTTAGCAAGTATCTGCAATATGTTTTTCCCTTGTGAGATAAC
>JAPKCZ010000685.1 GCA_028822745.1 Kiritimatiellia bacterium
GCTACAAAGCGTACACAATTGATATAACCCAAACAGAATGACACAGTGAGCAAGTATGAACGTGCAAAATCTATGGCGTTTAGTGATGTTCGGCATTGGCTTCATCCTGTCGCAATAATTATCCACAGACAGGCGCATTAATACAATAGTCAATCAGGCTGGGCGGAAATAGTGGTCACTTCCGGCAAAGCGGCCGAACTCCCGACTTGATCCGAAGCACGCAAACTTCTATCGTACAGCCTACATTTCAAGACCATCCACGTAAGGACACAGAGAATATGCTAAAAATCGAGAAGACTGAATTTAATGGACTCGACGCCGTATCCCTTGAAACCGAGGCTGCTCGCATTGTTGCGGTATCGTCGTTTGGACCACGCATTGCGTTTGCCGCACCCAAGGGCTGCGACAACCTGCTCCTCTGGGAACCTGAAAAATACACGCGTGGAGCATGGGACCTGCGTGGCGGTCATCGCGTCTGGGCAACGCGCCCATTGGCAGACGAAAACGAAGACACCTATGCCACCGACAACGAACCATGTGAGGTCACCTTGCGCGATGACGGCGTACTCATTATGGGTGCCGAAAATCCCGTAAATCGAACACGACGCGGTATTGACATCAGCGTCATCGACGAAACCCATTTCCGTGTCGACAACATTCTTGTTAACGCCGGCGAGTTGCTATACAGCGGCGGCGTTTGGGCGTTGACGTGTACGGTTCCACTCGATTCTGCCGAGTACGCCATTCCGGTTGGCGATGGTACCGAATGGGACACCTTCACGATGGTCAACTTCCGCCGCTGGGGTGGACACGGTATGGGCGGCTACAACGATCCACAGATCATCCAGGACGAAGACCTCGTCCGCATCGTTCCTGCAGGCGTGGAAAACAAGCGCATGCTATACTCGCAGCACGGCATTATTGCGATGAGTGACCCCGTACGCGACATCACGTTCGCCAAACGGATCGACGGCAAACCGACAGGTCCGCTTGGAACGAACATGGCATTCTATATCGGCCCCGACAATTTTATGGTCGAAATGGAAACCATGGGTAGCGAAGTAACCCTACGGCCCGGCGAAAAGATCAACCACACGGAAGAATGGGTAATAAAAAAAGGAGCAACACCGTTACGTGCTGCCCCTCTTCTTGTTGATCTTTTCAACTGACGAAACGTCAGCAGGGACGACTACTCCGCGTCATCTGCTCCCTTGTCTGTCTTATCACCACGACCACGTTTGTGTCCTTTGTGATGGCCCCCAGGGCGGTGAGGCATTTTGCCTGACGCCATAGCCGCTTTTCGTTCGTCACCATTCAACCTGCCATCTCCGTCGGCATCGAACTCTTCGAGAACCGCTGCGCGTTTCGCCTTGTGCGCCTCACGTGCTGCGGCACGTTCATCTTCTGACACGGTGCCGTCGCCATCGGTGTCAACAGATTCGCGCATCTTCTTCATGCGGTCGCGTCCTTCGGCCATTCTTGCGTCTAGCGCGGCCTGTTCGTCAGCATTCAACTCGCCATCGCCATCTTTGTCGAAGCGCTTTTTCATATGCTCGCGATGCTTAGCCTTCATGGCTTTATGCGCGACTTCACGCTCAGATTCGGAAAGTTCCCCATTACCATCCTTGTCAAACTTTTCGAGCATCTCGGCTTTACTTGGCCGTTTGTGATGTTTTTTACCCTTTTCACAATTCTCGCCCTTTTCAGCCTGCACACACGTCAGACTGCCCAATAACACAACTGCGGCTAATAGCGTTCGCATGATTACCTCCGTACTTGTTATTTGTTTCGTCGCATCGTCGTGCACACCCATGCACCTGATACACTAACAACGCAGTAGCGGAAAAGATATTGCAGACAAAGAAGGGTCTTCCGTAGAAAGTGTAGACATTGGTGAATAGATCAGGCTAGGAATGCGAC
>JAPKCZ010000686.1 GCA_028822745.1 Kiritimatiellia bacterium
GTGCGTGAAGGCGGTTTTCTGGCATGACCGTCTTGATCATGAAAAGTTTGTGCTGTAGTGCGCGCGAGGCTTTTTGCCAAACATCCCGGTTTTCAGGCTTTAAGAGCTCTGGGCCGACGAAAATCGGCCAGCCCTCGATGTCCTGTTTGACGGGCTTAGGGATGTCCGCTTGGGCGAGCGTGGCGGACGCCGCAATAAATAGTGCTAGAGCGATGATCTTCATTCGATTTTTGTGTCCGGCTTGTTATAAACTTTTGGCGAGCGGGTTGCGAACTGTATTTGATTGTTCTACTGGAGGTTTCCCCTGATTCTGAAATGACGTCCATGAGTTTTGGGATAGAGAACGTCAGCGAACGATCAGACAGGTTTTTGAGAGCCAGCTCAAAACAGATGGGCTCCCCCCTCTGATATATTGCTTTCGAGGCAGAGAGCCGCAACCGCAAGCCTGACGCGCTGGTTGGGCTCCTCACTTCTTGAACAGGTCTGAGTGAGTGCCCATTCGCTCGAAAACCACTTGATCTTCTTCGATCCGATATATCAAAATCCAGTCTGACTCAATATGACAATTGTGCCTGCCAACGAGATTGCCAGTGAGCTTGTGGTCGCGATGGATAGGGTCCAATGGCTTTCCGGCAAGCAACCTTCGGATGAGGCTCTTAATTTTGTCCATATCCTTGTTGCGCCGGACACACCGCTTCGTGTCTTTCTCGAACTGTTTCGTGAAGACGGGGGTATACATCAGATCCCGAGTTTCTGAAACATGTCGTCTGCGTCTTCGCAGAAGACGAGGTCGCGTCCCGCCTCGGAAGCCCCAAAAGTCCGTGTGGTGGTTGTGGTAGGAACCACGATATCGAAGGGGAGCCCGCCACGAAGTTCAACCTGCCTGTAGAACATCGTAATGGCCTGTGTCGCATTCAAACCCAAGCGGTGGAATATGTTCTCCGCATGATCCTTTAAGTCAGGTTCCACTCTTGCCCGAACCATAGCTGATTTGCTCATTGTGTTGCCTCCATTTATTTGTACATTGTGGCACAACTGGGATACGCGCGCAAGTGGGTTCTTTTCTGGCCCAACGCCGACGCTAAGCGTTCGGCTTCACGAGAATCTTTGGCCACATGATATCATCCGGACCAGTTGAGTTCTTCTCTGAGGCCCAATGCGGCGCGTTTAGCGACGTCGTTCTGCAGTGCTTTGTTGGCCCTACTTCCAGTGTTTGTCAGCGAAGTCCATGTAGCGGGCCCAATCATATTCCGTCAGGTTGTGTTTCCCTGTTCTAATGTGGTGCCCAATGTGACCGGTGTGCAATGGCTGCTGGGCCTTGGGCATTTTTGTCGCGCCCACACCACGAAAACCGAAAAGTCGATATACCTGTCCGGCGTGAACGCACGAGAGGAATTCGCCTTCCGGATCGGCCCAGCTGTCCAGCGAGGCGCTGGCTACGTAAACCAAGCGGGGGGCCATCAAGGCGATCAATTCATGCTGATCGACAGGCAGATCTTCTTCCCTGTCGTTGAAAGCTCTGTAATTCTCGCAGAACCAGTGAGGGAACACAGTATTGATTCTCTTAACCCGCTCGCCCTTTTTATTTCTTGCCAAAGCGGCACCCGTGCACCCCGAATCGTTGCTGATGGTCAAAGCAAAACGCTCGTCTTCGGCGCCACACCAGAGCGCTGCCTTACCGCCGCGTGAATGACCGACCACGCCGATGTGTTTTTCGTCGATGTCCTTGTCGGACTCGAAATAATCCATCACGCGACTCGCGCCCCAGGCCCATGCGGCGATCGCTCCCCAGGCATCAGGTGAGCGCTTGGAATCCTTTGGATCAAATATCCCATGCACCCCGTCCTTGAAACCATCGTACTTATCCGGGTCGAGATCGGAGTTGAGAAACGCCGCCGCGACATAACCACGTTCGACGA
>JAPKCZ010000687.1 GCA_028822745.1 Kiritimatiellia bacterium
ATCGCCTGTTATTCCTGGAGGCGGTGGCAGAGGTTGAAACATCTCGCGGTGTATGAGTTGAGCGTCGTCGCGCAGTTCTCGCACTTGCTTATTCTTGCTGGCTGGAACGCCTGCTGCATTCAACCTTCGTTCCCAATTTTCTGCGGTATCGTTGGCGAAAGCCTCTGTCATCAAGCGCCGATATTCAGCTGCATTTGCAAAGCGCGCCTCGCTGGTTGCGAAGCGTTCGTCTTCAGCCAAATCACCTCGGCCAATTTCATGCACCATGGCTGTAAACTGGGTTGGCGTGACGGCGGCGACCGTCACAGTCCCATCGGCAGTAGGAAATACTGAAGAAGGCCCTCCCGTGCCAGGTGCGCCGTTTCCCGAAATTTGTGGATCAACATCGTAGTTGAGCGGTAGTCCTGCCATCGGGCTCATCAACGAGACCGCCGTGTCCAACATGGAAACATCCACATAGTCTCCTCGCCCAGTATGCGCGCGTCTATAGAGGGCACTTGCGATCGCGAAGGCGGCGTTCATACCAGTTGTCATGTCGCACATCCAAAAGCCAACTTTCGTTGGTCCCGTCTCCGGGTAACCGGTGACCGACATAATGCCGGACGCCGCTTGGATTACCGGGTCATAGGCAGCTGCATGCGACCGGGGTCCACTTTGACCGTAACCGGAGATGGAACAGTAGACGAGCCTAGGGTTTACCGCACAAAGGCGTTCTTGCCCGAATCCGAGCTTTCCCATAGTGCCCGCTTTGAAGTTTTCTACGAGAACATCGGCACGTCCGACCAAACGATCAACAATTGCTTGTGAGGCTTTGTGTTTAAGATCCAAACTCAAGCTTCGTTTTCCCGAGTTGACGGCCGAGGCGAGCGCCGACATGCCTGCTGCCGCGCTTTCAGGGGTCGGCGTCAACAACCCGCGCCCTTGATCTCCGCCGTTGGGATGTTCAACTTTGATTACTTCGGCGCCGAGTAGCGCCATCTGATATGTCGAATAAGGCCCTGCAAGAACCTGAGTAAAATCGACCACGCGGATACCAGCAAACGGTTGAGCCATACAACGTCTCCAGGAATGTTGCCTCTGAAATTGACAAATTTGATGAGGTATAAAGCCTATTGTTCCCGACTAGGCGTAGATCGCTAGCAAAATACCTCACGACCAGTTTCCCACGCTGCGATCTTGTCCCAGTCGTACGTCACGCCTAACCCCGGACCTTCGGGCACCGGCACGCAGCCGTCTGCCCCGACACAATCGACGCGGTCTCCGTAGTCGTCGGCATATATCGGTGGCTGCATCAGGTTCCACGGGCCATCTGGACGAACCAGCCCGAGTTCGTAGAACAGCGTGTTAGGAATGGCGGCCATCAGGTGACGGTGCATCGGCCCCGCCGTGTGCAGCTGCACCTCCATGCCGATCGCGTCGCAGAAATGGGCGAGCTTCATGGTGCCCGTGACGCCGCCGTCCAGCTCTGGGTCGATATGCATGATGTCGGTGCCACCGGCTAACACAAAGTCTGCCTTCTGCTCGAAGCCGCGAATGTACTCGGCGATAAGCATCGGCGTCTTGATGAAATCGCGCATGCGCTTGTGAGCAACCGCGCTTGACGATGCGTCGCGGTACGGGTCTTCATACCAGTAGAAGCCGAGATCGTCGCAAGCACGACCGACCTCGATCGCATCCATGAAAGAGCCCAATGTCGACGCGGGGTCCGTCATGAGCTTCATGTCTGCACCCACTTGCTCCCGCACGGTTGTCATGATCGCGATTTCCTTCTTCACGTCGCCATCGAAGAACCCGTGGATCTTGAAGGCAGGGATACTTTGCTCCCAACATGACTGCGCAAACTCGGCGTACTTGCCGACGCTATCGAGGCCGCCGGGCGTGCTCTGACCAGGCGTGGTGCTCGCATAGACCGGTAAGCG
>JAPKCZ010000057.1 GCA_028822745.1 Kiritimatiellia bacterium
GGAAATAATCTCAGAAAATCCATTGGGAACCGTGCCCGCAAGTGAAACGAATACCCAGCCCGCTCCTGCAACAAGAATGCAGAACTGCAGCACGTCCGTCCAAATAACGGCCGCGAGTCCACCCAGTGCCGTATAGGCTGTCGCAAGGGATCCAATGACGAGAATGGCGTATGAAAGCTCCATTCCGGTCGCAATAGAAAGGGCCTTCGCCGGCGCATAAACGACGATTCCAAGCCAACCCAAACGTGCCAGAACGAATAACGCAGAGGTGGCAAAACGTGCATTTTGGCCGAACCGACTCCCGATGTATTCATAAGACGTTGTGCAATTCATACGGCGATAGGTGGGATAAAGAACGCCCGCAAGAACGGGCACCAACAGCAGGCTCACGAGGCACGCCCCAAGGATAGCAACGCCACTATCGAAGGCGATGCCGGGCAGTCCGATAAACGTTGAAGCGCTTGTGGCTGATGCATACATGCTCATGGCCACGGGCAACCACGGCATACGACGTCCTGCCAGATAAAAGTCTTCGCTCGATTTTTGCTTTCGGGCCAGCCAGAGGCCAATACTGATGAGACTCAGCATGTAGATTCCGAGGATCGCGTAATTCAGGCCACCAAAGCTCGTCGTGTTCATACGGCGTCATCCAATGCTCGCGCTGATCCACGGCGCTGGCGCAGCACCTTCCGCATCTGGCCCCACGGAAAGAAATAGGCGGCCAAAACAGGGTAGACGGCCCAGCCTGTTTTTCCAGCAGCATTGAGTCCGGCGAAAACGAAAATGAGAAGGTGCATTCGGATAACGTTTGCATAGGGCTTCGTAAGAACATGCCCCATGTTTCGTCCGATCCCCCGCGCGCTTGATTGGATACCCAATGGGAAATAAGAAAATCGCGAAACGAATGTTGTTAGAATCATTGGCCAGTAGAGGGGAATCGTTGTCCGAAGCAGCGCGGGCATGCTGCATCGAGTGTCAACGCCGTCGAGAGGAAAAAACCCAACAAGGAAAGACGCATGCACATAGTGAAACATCCCGAAATGAATCGTAAAGAATCCAATCATGAAAAGACCAATGCCCAGCCTCGCGAATCGATCTTTTCCGCGTTCTCTCAGGGCAGGTTCAATAATGGCCGTTAAGATGTAGGCGTAGCCGACGCAAAAACTGCAGATCCAAAGTCCCCATATGATATCGGCGACGTCCCACTTGAAAGCGATGACGCAGAGTACCGTTCCGGCAAAAGCGCACAGGTCGAGGATCAGTTCCTTCGTGTTCATAGAGGCGAAGCGTATGGCGTGGCAGGACAACTACAGTTCAGGTCTTGCAAAACGAACTCCAGCGCGCAAGGCACGCTAACAATTAGGCAATGACGGTTTCGTATGGTTCAAACTGTTGTGCCTTGTAGCGCTGATAGAGTTGACAGCTGAGCCGGTAATCGCAGCGTTGTTCACAAAACGTGGACCGATAATGCTGAGAAAAACCGAGCAGAAAATTTTCTACAAAGTGCTTTTTTGCGTAATCCCAGCCCACATCGTGGCCCGCACGCTCAGAGAGGTACCATTTGTCTTCTTCGATAGCACGAAGAAGGGCTGAACGTTCGGTACGCATGAAAACGTTGAAATTGCGACATGCCAGTTTGCTATTCATGGGATCGGTGGCTCCCTATGTTCGTGCTGGCGTGTTGACCACTTGAAGGAAACTGATTTCCACGCGCAAGCTGATGGATTTAACCAAGATTAATACCATCCTTAGAATTTTGTCGCAAATGATTCTCGAATATTGTTTTCGAAACCGATTCAGGCGGGCAGGGGAAGGGCAGGAGCACGCCTAATGCTTAAGCATCGCCTCAAAGCGTTTTGGTATTCCCGTTGAGAACTCCAGTGGTTCGTGCGTATGTGGATGCGTAATTGCCATTGAAGCTGAATGTAAGGCCATTTTTTTGGATCCATAAACAGCTTCACCATATTTTCGATCACCAACAATAGGACAGCCGGCGTCGGCGAGTTGGACGCGGATCTGATGCTTCCGGCCCGTAAGAAGCCCGACATCAAGCAAACTGAGTCCACGACGTGCTTTTATAACTTTGTATGTGGTCTTTGCGAGTTTTCCAGCTTTTTGATCACGCACCGAATAGACACGCAAGGCACTGTTTTCGGCTAGGTGGCTCTCCAGAAGTCCCTCATCGTTGGGCATGGTACCCGTCACAACCGCGAAATACTTTTTGGTAAACGTGGCCCAGTTATCCTGAAGGTACTGTTTCGCTTGTGGGGATTTCGCAAAAACCAGCACCCCTGAGGTGTCCCGATCAAGTCGGTGTACGATGAAGACCCGATTGCGAGATTTCGAGTTTCCGCGGCGCACGTAGTTCGTCAGCAGAAAATAGGCTGTATTGTCGGATGCATCATCCGTACTGACCGTGAGAAGACCGTTGGATTTGTCCACCACCACGATATCGTGATCCTCGTAGAGAATGCGCAGCCCTTTCGGATGGTGCTTACGCGGTGGTTGTTTAAAGGGTTTCTTCTGGCTTGGTGTCATTCGTTTATGCCTTATTGGGTTTTGTCTAAAATGTCGAGGATGGTTTGGGGCAGTGTAAGTGGGTCAAAGGGCTTCTGAATGGTACCCAAAGCACCCGCCGCAAGGTATTCACTGATTTCGTAATGCTGCACACGTGCGGTCATGAAAATGACGGGAATATCACGCGTGGTTGGATCACTTTTAAGGGTTGCGATTGCCAACTTTAGATCGTCAATCAGGTTTACCTGTTGAAGTTTCAAGCTCAGATGTCCTGACTCGAGCGATTCAATATCAAGTATATCGTCCTCTGCAACAACATGACCACACAACGATACATCGCGAGGTGTTTCTGGTGTGTCAATGCCGTAGCGCGATTTAAACCATTGTCGGTCGGTGTCAACGAACGAAACTCGCGCCATTTCACAACCTGCAATGTGTGCTGCAAGTGTCGTCAATGCATCAAAGGCACTGTCCGCGGGCGTATCGAGAATGTCATAACGCTCAAGAGCCTTGATGCGTTTGTTCTCATTCGATGGTAAATCTGCTGTTTTCATCCCTATCCTATTAACAAATAGTAGTTGGAATTGGCTACACCGATTCCAGAATAACGTGATATTACACAATCGTACAAATTATAGACGGCGAAATGTAAAACGAAATTTGTCATGAAAAAGCGAGAATTGATTCAACTGGGTGTTCCTGCAGGCGACGCCACCGAGGCTACCCTTGTTGCCATTCGCGCAGCGGTGGCCGATGGCATGAAAAAGCGAAAGCTGAACGAGATCGTTTCAGCCATCGCCGCGACGCCGGATGCCTACACGGACGTTCCGCCATGGGACGACATGGCGCGATCCATTGTGGCAGCACGTGAAGCGACGCCTCCCTTTGTTGAACGCGACAGCCCGGCGCCGTGTGAAGAATGGGGGTCGGACCTTGACCCTGAGGCGAGAAAACAGATTCACAACGCATGTCGACTGCCCGTTTCTCGCGCGGCTGCGTTAATGCCCGACGCACATGTGGGCTACGGACTCCCCATCGGCGGTGTTCTCGGAACACACAATGCCGTGATTCCCTACGCGGTGGGTGTCGATATTGCATGCCGCATGAAATTGAGTGTCCTGGATATGCCTGTCTCGACCATTCGCGGCGCAGAGGGGCACCTACGGAACGCACTGGAGTCCGAAACCGCTTTTGGTCTAGGGGCGTCATTCGAACGCAAAAAGGATCACGCCGTATTGGAGGAGGATTGGACCGTCAGCGCCATTACGGCAAAACTGCGTGACAAAGCATGGTCCCAACTTGGCACGAGCGGTACCGGCAACCATTTTGTTGAGTTTGGCACGATGACACTCGAACAAGACGAACTGGGACTGAAACAGGGTACCTACTTGGCACTCTTAAGCCATAGTGGTAGCCGTGGCACAGGCGCACGTGTCGCACAACACTACAGTCGCGCCGCCATGGACGCCCATCCTGAACTCCCGAAAGACCTCGCGCATCTCGCTTGGCTCGACCTTGATACAGACCTCGGTCGCGAATACTGGGCGGCCATGCAACTGATGGGCAATTACGCATCCGCCAATCATGCACTTATTCACCAAGGCCTTATTAGAAGGCTAAAGGCCAACGTCTTGTTCACGGTAGAAAACCACCACAACTTTGCATGGAAAGAAACGCACAACGGCCAACCCATGATCGTTCACAGAAAAGGCGCTACACCTGCCGGCACCGGCGTCTTAGGCATTATTCCGGGTTCAATGGCCACACCGGGATACATTGTGCGAGGACGTGGGCATGCACCATCGCTTAATTCCGCGTCGCATGGAGCAGGCCGATTGATGAGTCGTACCAAGTGCAAAAATACATTTACTTGGAATCAGGCGCGCACTTTTTTGAAAGAACGCAACGTGGTGCTGATGTCCGCCGGGTTGGATGAGATCCCTATGGCGTATAAAGACATTGAAACGGTTATGGCGGCGCAGACGAACCTGGTTGACGTTGTCGCCCGCTTCGATCCTCGCCTTGTTAAGATGGCCCCGGAAGGGGAGCGTCCAGAGGATTGATGCAGGACGTCGCGCCATTCTGAAACCAATCGCTCCACGGCCCCACATGCGAGTCATGTTGCAGAGCGTCATGGAGCATATTGGCAAACGTGGCGCGCGGCACCTCGACGGCCCCAAGTGACTCCAAATGCGGCGTATGCATCTGACAATCAATGAAGCTGAAGCACTGCTTGCGCAGCACGCCAACAAGATGTGCGAACGCTACCTTGCTGGCATCTCGCACGGTACTGAACATCGACTCGCCAAAGAAGGCATTGCCTAGGGATATACCGTAAAGGCCACCCACAAGCAGATCCTCGCACCAGACTTCAACGGAATGCGCCATCCCCTGGTTATGTAATTTTGTATACGCGACCTGCATATCCTCAGTGATCCAGGTACCGTCTTGATCGGCGCGTTCGATTTGACGACATGAACGAATAACATCTTCAAAAGCGGTGTCAGCCGTCACAACAAAGGTTGGGCCTCGCAACGTGCGGTCAAGGCTTTTGGAACAGTTGAAATCCTGAGGAAAGAGAATGCAGCGTGGATCTGGCGACCACCACATGAGCGGGTTTTCGTCATCAAACCACGGGAAGATCCCTCGCGCGTAAGCTGACAAGAGGCGCTCCGGTGAGAGATCGCCGCCAACAGCAATCAGCCCATCAGGGTCGGCGTTGGCAATCGGGGGGAAGTCGACGGTGGTGGACAGACGATACACGCTCATATAAACCTTCTGTGCCTGCGGCCTAAACGTTGTTTATCGTGGCGCGTAGCCCGCGTTGATGCAGTTGATCACGATGCGATACGGCTTGCGTATGGGGTTCGACTTCCGCAATAGCGCATCCCCGCAGATGTGCTTCCACCGTAATTTTCTCAGCAAGCTGACGCGCATGACCGAAGACGTTGGTCAAAGAGGACACAACATGCTGCATGGCGTTCACGTCGTCGTTATGAAGGATCACTTCACAGATAGGCTCATGATCCAGAGAGATATCCTGCTGGCCAAGAGGATGCTCGCGGGTTTGACTGTATGGCGTTGTCGTTTGCATCAGATATTCAAATTCAATTGGCCCGTAACCGTGATCTTTCGCCCTTCCTCCACTTCGGGGTCGGAGGTGTCATACACGACGAATTTTATGCCCGGAAAAAGAAGCGCAAGTTGGTCGCGAATGTAATTCTCGACGGCAAGCAGATTATTTGGGTCGTCGTCTGAAAAGCCGACACTGATGGGTCGATCTAGTCCCGTGTCCTGTGTAATTTTCACGATGTGTTCGACGAAATCTTTTATCGCGAACTGTTTGCCTTCTTCCGGGCTGGCATCGGTCTCTTTGTCGTGTTGCATCAACGCTTTGAAGTGCGTGGACATGACACCGTGATACTTGTTCAACGCCAGGTAATTCGTCAGGACCTCCGCGTCGGAACCGAGTGCGTGGTCTTCCTCAAAGCAGGCGAGGTAGCCCCATAGATTCTGCATCATCGTGGCACGCTCGTCGTCCGACAACACCGTCTCAATAAAGTAGCGTACAGCGGATTGAATAATCGTTGGATCATGGCCGCGCGCAGTGACAATGGCAAACAGACGTCCTTCGATCAGTGTTTGGCGGAATTTAACAAAACAAGGCGCGGGTTGAGATTCGCCGGAAATAACGTTGTCGATTGCGGATTTCGTGTCGCGCAGGAACACGTTCTCATCATCAATGTTAATATCGCGAAATTCAATGAACGCACGCTCCCAGTCATTACCCGGGGGGCGATAGTGTTCACTGTCGTTTCGAATCACGCTAAACAGGGCCGTGGATACAGAATGGGGGACCCATTCACCGTCCGCGGTCTTGCGCTGCAAGTGAATGCGCGTCGGCATGTGCAGAATATTATTGTCCCAATCAAAAATGTAATATTTTAGATCACGATCACGTACGGCGTAATTCGCATTTTGGGACGCACTGCTGGACATGATGTTCCTTTGAGGCTGACCGCGGAGCGTGGTTGCCAAAAAACCTAACGGCCGTTGATGCCGCGTGGTGGTTCAGGAACTTGATCGCGAATCGCGCGCAGTTCGGTTTGAATACTCATGAAAACATCGTAAATCGCGGGATCGAACTGTTTGTTGTAGCCTTCCTTTATTAAGCGCAGTGCTTCGGCATCAGGTAGGGCTTTGCGGTAGACGCGTTCATTGACTAACGCATCGTAGACATCGAGAATGGAAACGATGCGAGCGGAGTAAGGAATGTCTTCTCCAGAAATACCGCGCGGATATCCTGCGCCATCCCCGTGCTCGTGGTGGGCAATGGCGATCTGACGTGCGGTCTCCAATAATGGCAATTTTGATCCACTCAAGATTCGAGCGTCAATGATGGTATGCTGCTTCATCATGGCATATTCGCTCTCGCTGAGGGTGCTTGGCTTGAGCACAATGGCATCGGAAATGCCGATTTTTCCAACGTCGTGCATTGGTGTCCTTCCAAACTCAAATGCCGACTCAACGCGTCGCAGATCTCAGGCTGGTCGTTAATCAGGAGAACTTGGGGAACTTCGTTGACGCGACCTTCTAGTCCAGTTTCGACACTCAAATGTGTTTGGGATGAAGGTTCGATGTTCATGGTTTTGAAGCCGTCTGTTCGTCGGGTGCTATGGACGCTCTTGAGCGAAAGCTAAGTTAAGGCTTACGGTATAATAGGTCAATATAAAGAGGCCTCGAAGGCGCTACGCCATGCCAACAGAACAATAATCAGGGCGCCCATTTGTAACAATTTCACATATTTGGGAGGCGATGCTATCCAGCGTTTGCAGAGCACTGCAAGTAGCGCGCCCATCAAAAACCCTAGAATGTGCGCAGCAAGGTCACTTCTTGGACCTGTTCCCAGAAGGCCGACGAGCGCAGAACCGGCGGCAATAGGTAAGGCCGTCTGCTTCCAAAGCATGGATTGCGAGGCGCTTTTTCGCCAACGCCTAAGTGTACTATCGGCGGACAATGCACCAAGTGCTCCGAATGCACCCGTTGATGCACCCACACTGATGTAGTCGCTACCATACATAAGGCAAGATAACACGTTTCCAAAAACCCCGGCACCAAGAATAACAACCCACGCCAATCCTCCTCCGAATCGGTCGCACACGACAGCACCCAGCAAGACAATGCATATGAGATTCCCAGCGATGTGAACCTCGTCAGAATGAATCGTCAACGCTGTGATTGGGCGCCACCATTCGCCTGCAGCAAAGGCCTCTGCATTTGATGAGGCCAGCAGTAAAATGGGATTACCATCCTGGTAGGGACCCAACCAGACATAGAACGCGAGCAGAAATGCAGCAACCCACCACGATGACAGACTGCGATCGGACTCCGGTATAGCCCCCGGAGGTGAAACAAAGTCTGCGAGCAAGTCTCCTTCCGCTTCCATGGCCTCGATGTGGTGACGCGCATCAGAAAAGGTAAGTGGATCGACATGGATGAGCCAGCTAGTGTCAGCGTATTCAAGCCGATGCTCAATACGACAGGCTTCCAGCACCGTAATCCATGCAGACGCCTGAGGGGCATCCTGAGGATAGAAGGAACTCTGGCTGGGCGGCAAAAGGTCTTGTGCGTCAGGTTGATTCACACAACAACCCTATCATCGCTTGCCGTGCCGTCACACGAACATTCAGTGCGAAATCAGTGGGTCTACGGCAGGGAAATAATCCTTAAGCAGTGCTTTAGCCTCAATCTTAACGACACTGTTGGGATGCGCCGCCAGATCGAGCAAACGCGGTTTAATAAAATCGAGCACCTCATCGCGTCGTCCAAGTTCTCGAAGGCCACTGCGCATAGCGATGATATCTGCCTCGTAAAGAAGGAGCTTGCAAATTTCCTCGGAAGGCAATTTTTCAATTCGGCGGATTTTGCGTCTTGCTGACGTTGTCGTCGAAAGTTGACCTATGAGCACGCCGACCACAACGGCGAGAGGCCCGAAAAATAACAACCACGACATGAACGACATTTGCTTCCCCTATATCCCTAAGAGTGATCACGTTTCCAGAAAAAGCTTAGTCTGGGCAGCGGGGCGGAGCAAGCGCACAAATGTATGACAATGTTTGTACTACAAACGTACGACAACGCTCCTTTAAATTTCAGGCAAAGACCAATCTGCAAGCGTCAATTATCGATACTGGTCCAAGGCGTCCTCGAGCATGCGCTGCACATTATCTACCAGAATGCTTGGTCTCAGAACTTTGGCCTGATCCCCCCAGGATAGCACCCAGTTCTGTACGTCATGCAAATGATTGGTACGAAACTGCAGGCTCAAAGCCCCGTCTTTATGCTTTTCAATGACCTGCTCTGGGTGCCACGTCCGTTCGTCGATATAGGGGGCCGCGTTAGCGCTGAACCGAATACACACATCATG
>JAPKCZ010000058.1 GCA_028822745.1 Kiritimatiellia bacterium
GTGATCGCGAACATGATTGCCGGACCGAGAACATATGGAAGGGTCATCAGGCGGTAGTCGCGCAAGCCGCGTACAACGGCAAAGCAAAAAGGTTCCCACCATAAAAACGCGAAAAGTCCAACCATCGGATAAAGGTAGGTCTCGCGCGGCAAGGCAAGGCGACTGAGCACAAAGTCAGATAGTCCAAAAACGACTCCCGCCACAAGGAAGCTCCCGACAAGGGTGAGTAAGGCTAGGTCGGATATGAGTGTCCGCATTTCGTCGAAGCGCCCAAGTTCTTTTAGTCGGCTTATGGACTTAACGGCGACGTGGCAGGTGATTGTGATCGGCAGGGATGCAAGTATCATCGCTGAAAGTAGCGGGTCAAATGCTCCAAAATCATCGGGGGCCAGAACATTCCCGAGAATAATTTTCTGGAGCATATAGAAGGCATTTGAGCCCTGGCTGACTATAAATACGATCATCGCGCCCCATCCGAGGGGGCCAATACGTGCTCTAAGTGTTGTGAAGAGTCTTTTCACTTTGTTTCAGGGCCCAGCCGTGAGCACGTACCACGCGAAGCCGTTGTATCCTTGCCGCAGGACCGTGGGATGCCAATGGGGTTGTGCGCCTTAGAGAATCGCAGGTGTTGTCTGCCTGCTGTCTCAGTCTGTATCGGGCTTCCGTCCATTTGAGGTGCGTTTAAAGACAAACTGGTTGTTGCCAAATCCATGGCTTGTGGGCTCAGTAACTAGCGATAGATGCCCCAGATTTTCGAAAAAGGAGGTGATTTCTTCTGTGCTGGCGACCTGATAGGGGTAGCCGCCCAGCCAGTCTTTCCAGTCGTGAATCAAGGACATGCCGCGATATTTACGGTGCTCTGAATAGCGTTTTGCAGGGTTGCGCAGCTTGACGATGTCGATAAGCAAGCCGCCAAAAAAGAACGCGGGATAAAAAATCGCCGTCATCGCAATTCTACCCAAGCCTGAATGACAATAGGTCTTTTTTACAATTTTCCAGACTGCTGAAATGATGCCTTCGTCGTTGTAGATGGCGATGTACATCAGGCCGTCTTCCTTAGCGGCGTCATGCGCATTGTATAACGCCTGCCACATTGAGCCTGTATGGTGCAGGACTCCCCATGAGTAGCATACGTCGAATTTCCCTAGTTGCGTCATGAATTTACGGTCGAGCACAGAGCCCTGTTCAATGGTCCAGTCAGTGTCTTCTGCATAGAAACGATTCTTGAGTTCTTGCGTGCATTCGACGGATTGCTTGTCATAGTCAAAGGAGTGCACGCGTGCACCCAGTCGACGAGCGGCGAGACTGAATACTCCGGATCCCGACCCTATATCCAGAAAGGTCTTGCCTGACAAATCCTCGCATCCCAGATGCTTTCGAAGGGAGAGCTCCGCTTCCGCAATGCGTTCCTCGTTGAGGACTTCGAGAAACCGTTTCCAGTTTTCACCAAATTTAAATCTGTCTGTATCCGTTGTCATGTCGTTTGGTCATTGTCCTGTGCTTAATTGAATACTTTCAGTCGTACTTCCGGGTGTCGGGGCTGTTGCCCAGTTGTCGTGCCACATTTGGAAGGACAGTAGGGTCCAGAGCAGTTTGCGGTGGTCTGCGCGTCCGGACATGTGTTCGTCGACGAGGGAGCGTGCGTATTTTGGGTCGAAGAAGCCGTCGTTTTTGAGGCGTGTTTCTGAAAAGTAGTCTTCGACGAGGGGGCGTAGTGGGCCGGTTAGCCATTTGGCGACGGGCATGTTGAACCCTTTTTTGCCGCGCTTGAGAATGTTGTCTGGCACTTTGCCGCGCAGGCCGCGACGCAGAAGGAACTTGGTCGTCATGCCGTGAAGCTTCATTTCTTCAGGAACTGTGGCCAGGTATTCGACGAGTGTATGATTAAGGAAGGGGACACGTACCTCGAGTGAGTTGGCCATGCTGGCGCGGTCCACTTTGGGAAGAATGTCACCTTCCATATAGAGCTTCATGTCTGCGTAGAGGATCTGATTGGTTGAACTTTTCGCACGACAACGGTGGAGGTGGTGATAGGCGACGTCGTAGGTGTCTTTCTCTTGGAGTCGCGCCCACGGTTGAACCAACTCTGCTTTCTGACTGGGTGTAAAGGAGCCTAGCCAGCGATGGTGTCGTACGATGTCGGTCAGTCCGCGCCCATCGATGAAGCGTCGGAGTTTAAAGTCGAGACTGAGGTTGTTGTACGATACGGGCAAGCGGTCGACGATCCATGGGATCAAGCGTGTTCGAACTGGGCCCGGCACAAGTGTTTCGTAGTACTGAACCAGTTTGTGGGCTTGCAGGGTGGAGTAGCCTGCAAAGATTTCGTCCCCGCCATCTCCGCCAAGCGCGGCTTTGACGTAGCCACTCGTGAATTGTGACAAAAGAAACGTTGGCACCAGCGAGGAGTCACCGAGCGGCTCATCCATAAAGGTTGCAATCTTCGGGAGCAAATCGAGGGTCATGGACGGCGTGAGCTTGAGTTCGTAGTGCTCCGTGCCAATGAATTCCGCAACCTGGCGTGCATAGGCGGATTCGTCGAACGACGCATCTTCGAAACCGATGGAGAAGCTTTTTACACGACCCGGGGCGATCTTTGCCATGTAGGCGGCAACCGCACTTGAGTCGATGCCGCCGCTCAGTAATGCGGCAACGGGGACGTCGCTGACCATTTCTTTTTCGATGACGTCGCGAAATATTTCATCGAACTCGGATTCGTACTGATCCAGGCGCTTGGGCTGAACGCCCTCGCTGCGGGCCAGGTTGACATCCCAGTATTGCTTGATGGTCGTTTCGCCATTCTTGAGGACAAGGAGATGCCCGGGCGGGAGTTTCGAAATGTTCTGAAAGATTGTGCGCGGGGTCGGGACGTACTCAAAGCTTAGATATTCATTGAGGGCGCTGAGGTCGATATTACGCGGCATGCCCGGATAGGTGAGAACGGCTTTTAGTTCTGATCCAAAGACGAGTCCGCCGTCGTGCATCGTGTAGTATAGCGGTTTGATGCCCGTGCGATCGCGGGCCAGTAGGAGGCGTTGTTGCTTTGTGTCCCAGATGGCGATGGCAAACATGCCGTTCAAGTGATCCAGGAATTCGTCGCCAAACTCTTCGTAGGCATGGACGATGACTTCGGAGTCGCAATGGGAGCGAAACTGGTGCCCGCGGCGTTTGAGGAGCTCCATCAGTTCGGCGTAGTTGTAGATTTCACCGTTAAAGACGGCCCATACGGTTTTGTCTTCGTTGTGAACAGGCTGGGCGCCACCTTCGAGGTCGATAATCGAGAGTCGTCGATTGCCGATGCCCACATTCGCGTTGACGTGGGTGCCCTGGTCATCCGGTCCGCGATGCGCAATGCTTCGGCACATGGCCTCGACGACATCTCTGGAAACGGGGCGCGAGGGCTCGTGGTAAACAACTCCGCAAATTCCGCACATAGTGGCCCTTAGGTGATCTAAAACTTCAGTATTGGTGAGCCCTAGGAAGGTGTCAAGTTTTGGCGGACCCGAGCTGTGTGCTACGTGGTCAGCGCGGCTGGCGGAATTTATCGGTCGCCTGCGTTCAAAAACTTGTTTGAACGCGGGCGCGAACGTGGCAGTATTATCGGGATCGCGCAGGATGTGGCGCCTATAGTTCTTTTCTGGAGGATGAAAACGTGAGTTGTGGATTAGTCAAGAAGGCCGTACTCCGGCTTGGCATGGTGGTGATGGCTGGGGCAATCCTTGGCTGCAGCGACGATGTCACCAGTCAGGATGGCCGGGATTTGGAAAAGCCCTTAATGAAGCGCGCGTCAGAGCGTGTTCAAGAGGGGGACATTGACGCGGCGATACGCCTGTACGTCCGTGCTGTTGAGGACGATCCCGCAACGGCGCGCGGTCACCTTGATGTGGCACTATTGCTGGACGATTACAAACAGGACTACGTCGGCGCGATTTTTCATTATCGCCGCTATTTGGCGCTACGGCAAGAAACTGAAAAACGTGGCATGATCAAGGAGCGCATTCGACGCGCAGAACACCTTTTTGCAGCGAGTATCCTTGCACCATCTCAGCAGAATGACGACCACGCTGATATGGAGCAGGAAAACACGTCACTAAAGTCAAATGTACGAACGCTGACGCGCAAATTGGCATCGATTCAATCCGAGCTTGATGCGCTAAGGAAGGCGGACGGTCGAGGCCTGTCTGAATCGTTGACGTCGGGTGGTTCGGCTGTTGTGGGATCACGGCCCGAGAGCTATACGGTGCAGCCGGGTGACAATTTAACGCGCATTGCAGAGAAGATTTATGGTGACCCAAAACGGTGGCCTGACATTCATAAGGCAAACGCAAAGCTTCTCGGCCGATCTGCAAGAGTTAAAACCGGACAGGTCTTGACGTTGCCCTAAAGGATGTCGTGCGCTGTTGCACCGATGAGTATCTTCAATGAAATCGAATAAACAGCCTGATCTTGCCTTTGCGGATGCTGCACCTCTGGATGCCGCCGAGCAGGACGCTATGGTGCAGGCTAGGCGCGAACGTGACACGCAAATGACCGACGCAGCCGAAACGCTCGAGCGTTTGCGACTGGAACAGGTCGAAATCGAAAAAAAGCATGCCGATCTGGCTGAGCTAGGGCAGAAGCAGGACGTCTACCAGCGCTCGAAGCGTGATGTCTTACAGCGCCTTGATCGCGCTTTGATCGCCCTTGATAAGCAGTCGGTCGACTATGCCAAATCACTCGAAATCATCGGCGAAACGAAGCAACTTTTTCTGCAGCGTCGTGATGCGGTGCACGCGATTGATGAATCTGGGTGGGACCGTTCTGATTTTGAAGAAGCGCTAAATCGCTCCTTCGGTATAGTTGATGATGCGGATGCCGTTTACGCGCGCGGAATGGCGAAAGTTGAGGCAACATCTTGGGCGGCAGGGCCTGCTACGCCGCTTTCGAGTGGCGGTCCGGCGCCAGTAGGGCCGCGCGTTCAGTCTGAAGGCGTTCCGCGCCATTTTCTCTTCTGGTTGAAAGCCGGCTTCGCCTTCACGCTGCCACTTGCCGTTATTGTGCTCCTGCTCTGTTACCTGCTCCTCTTTTTGAACGGGTATTAAGTCGTATCGCGAGTCAGGGAGGTCTGCGGTTCCAAATTCTGATTTGTTGAGTGTTTTTGCGATTTTAAAAAAAAGTTCACCTTAAACCAAGAACATCGTGACACTTTGGCGAATTCTGGTGATCATATACATGAACCATAACAACAATCAGAAAAGACCATGGCTGCAAATTCGATTCGTTCCATAACTGATCGCCTCGGTTGGGGGCAAGGCAAGGATGCTAGCGTTCATCATCGCGAGAACGTCGTCCAGGGCCCGGCTTCTCGCCCCAAAATTGGTCCGCCGACGTCCAGTTCGGCGAAGCGCATCAGCGGTGGTCAGGCCTCGGGGCACCTGATTGACTTCGACCGTCTAGAGGATCGCGTTAATTACGATGTCGAAAGCCCGTTGAATGGAACCGGCTTTGCCGACTATTTCGCTGGCAGCATCCACGCGGTACGCCCCCGCAAACGTGGGGGGCATGTCGCACGCAATAAGGCTGTGCTCGTTGTGACGGTTGTGGGGTTGGTTGCATTCTGGGTAGTCGCCCGCTTCTTCTGGCCTAGCTGATACTACGGGGCCGACCTGAGTGCCTTGAGTCGTCATGTGAACCCTACTGCAAGTCCTTGACGTAGCACATTCGAGCCGACCTAAAACGCTCTCGCGAATGAGACGTACGCATTTCTCCGTTTCGTCACCGGTGTCGTGATCGTCTGTTTCGCAACGACACGGCCATCCATGCCCACGAATTCAAGCGAGAACTGATCCAAATCGGCAGGGCAGGGGACGCGTGCAACTTGAAGCCATTCTGGCAAGGTCTGCCAGCGGCGATTGTCTGGTTGCTCAAGCGCAAAGAGTAAAACGCGTAGCAGTTCGCCCGCAAACTCGTACTCGTCTTCCAGCACCTCGGCGGCAATCTCTTTTACCGCGATGCGTGTCACGGTTTTAACGCGCTGCATGGTCTTGTTTACGTCGCGTGTCTGCAATGATAAATGATCTGTCGTGTTGAGGCTGATGCTGCGCCCGAGCAGGACGCCTTTGCTGTCACGAATCCGAGCATAAGGTCGCGGCCCCCAGCGCCAGCGGTCAGTGCCTGCGCCGGGCGCAAAGGAAGGGCGCCCAATGCCGACAAAGCAGATCAGTTCATGTGTGTACGCCTGAGCGCGCGTTGGGCCATACGTGCATGCGCCGATCTTACCTGTCGTTGTTTCGACAACCGATGTACCTAAGAGGGCGTTGGCGGCGTTGTATTGTACGCGTGCGCCGTCACGATCGCCGCTCATTTCTAGGCAAAACCCGTTCATGTAGCGGCTGTAGGGGTCGTCCGGGTATTTGCCTCTGTGTTGAAGTCTGTCTATGTTGTTGCGCGCCTCGACTGCTGCATCGTCCCATAGCGACAGGGCGAAGTAGCTTTTGGCGGCGAAAGCATGCAGCAGTGAGCGTTCATAGGACATGCCGCGAAAGGATAGTACGCTGTCGTTAATGAGTAGGCTGGTAGATTGTTTGGAGACGCTGAAATAGTCTAGGCGGTCGGCCAGCAGATGGGCATCAATCCAATCGTGTGCGGAGTCGGTGTAAGCGCCAGCTGCCTGTCGGATCATGCCGCGTTCCATGAGAAAGAGGACTCGGTCCATGTCTATTTTGGTTTCTACGCTGAGCGATGCGGCAGCGGTGTCGTAACGTCCTAGAAAAAAGTTCGCTCGGGCGGATGCCAAATTGGAGCTGGCACACCCGCTCGCGAGCGCGCTGACCCATACGAGGACACATGGGATCAGCGCCACACGGCAAACAGACACGTGCCGGGCTCTCGATCGTTTTCGAGTGCCGTTGAGCATCATTGGGAACCCGCTTTCAGGTTACCAGCCGATCAATGGTTTGCTGGCGCGGCGCAAACGGTCGCGTTGTTTGCGCACTTCAATCAGGCCTGTTTCCAGGTTGGTGATCTCAACCGTGAGCTGGTAGTACACATCTTTCTTTTTCGAAACGCGCACTTCTTTTCCGGAGCTGTTGCCAATCTCAACCAGAGAGCCTGTGATCATATATTTTGCGCCGAGCTGCTTGCCGATGGCCGATCGCGTTTCGGGCGTACAGTTCTCCAATTGGAAGCCTTGCTCCTTTAAGAGGTCGTCGCGTCGAGAGGCGTTGACGAAGCGCACTTTGGTTTCGTTCATCATTTTCGTCGTGATCGTGTCCGTGATGGCTTTGGTGTCGATATGCGTCTTGGTGCGATTCTGGATGCCCATATCCACCAGGATGGGATCTGTTTCACTTCCCGCAGGGAAGGGGTGTGCGAGCAAATCTTGCGTGATCATATCGGCCCAGGTCAGCATATCGCGTTGGTCATAACCGGGAGTCAGCATGCTGGCTGATCGCGGGTCTTCTTCGTCGATGCTGCCTCTGAACATTGAGCATCCCGAGGTGAGCACCAGAATGGTAGCCATCGCGCAAAGCGTCAGGGAAGTTTTCATGATTTGTCCTCTTTTTTCGTGTTCTGCCCAGCGCTTTGCCGGACACCTTTTCATTCAGTATACCGTCATCCTATCAAAGGCGGCTTCACCACTGCAATCTGTTCTTGAGTAAAGCATCCGCCTGCACTAGGTTATGCGCCTGTTGCTTTCGGGTCCTGCGCATAGGAAGAATTTCCCGCGCAGGCTTTTATTTGTGTGCAATTCTGTCCTCCAACCATGTCCGCTCCCAACAAAGATGCCAATGATTTCGATGTTCGCTATCTTGCGAAGCTGGCCCGCATATATCTGACGGACGAGGAAGCGGAAAAGTTCCAAAAACAATTGAAAGAAATTGTTCAGCACGTTGGTAAAATCACCGAATTGGACCTTTCTGGCATCGAACCGACTGCTCATGCGCATCCCGTACACAACGTTTTTCGGGAAGATGGGACGCGACCGAGCCTGGAGCAGCATGAGGTGCTGGCGAACGCGCCTGACGTGATACAGTCGCAATTTAAAGTCCCCCAGATCATCGAATAACCCAATATCTTATGGCATCACCTTTGAATATCACCGACATCGGCATTCATGACAGTTTGGAACGATTGCAGCGCGGGGAGTGCACCGCCGTAGAGCTGACGGATGCCGTTTTGGCGGCCATTCGCGAGCGCGATGAAGATTTAAACGCCTATATTAGCGTCGACGAAGCGGATGCGCGCGCTCAAGCGGAAGCAGCGGATGCGGCCCGTGCCAAAGGCGCTACCGGTAGTCTGCTGGGCGTGCCGATTGCCATTAAGGATATTCTCAACGTCAACGGACAACCCTGCGGATGTGCGTCGCGCATGCTGGAATCCTACGTCTCGCCTTATGATGCCACGGCTATCGCGCGGCTTCGCGACGCGGGTGCCATTTTCGTTGGGCGAACCAATATGGATGAATTTGCCATGGGGTCGTCGACTGAAAACTCGGCCTTCGGCCCAACGCGCAATCCGCACAATTTGGATTACGTGCCTGGAGGGTCGAGCGGGGGTTCGGCTGCGGCTGTTGCCGGTGGTGAAGCCATCGCTGCGATCGGCACCGATACGGGTGGTTCGATCCGTCAACCGGCTTCCTTTTGCGGATGTGTGGGGCTTAAACCTTCTTACGGACGTGTGTCGCGCTATGGATTGACTGCTTATGCCTCGTCGCTCGATCAGATTGGCCCGCTGACACGAAACGTCCGTGACGCTGCTTTGCTTTTGCAGGCCATGGCGGGCGTCGACCCGCTGGACGCCACGTCCGTCGATGAGCCTGTGCCCGATTATTCGGCAGCCCTTTCGTCTGACTTAAACGGCATGACGCTGGGGTTGCCTCGTGAATACTTTGTAGAGGGCCTCGACGCGGATGTTGAATCGGCGGTACGTGAAGCCATACGTGTGTGTGAAGGACTTGGC
>JAPKCZ010000688.1 GCA_028822745.1 Kiritimatiellia bacterium
CCAGGTCGCCTGGGTCGTGACCTCTTACCTTATCGCAAATGCAGTCGGCCTGCCGGCGACTGGCTGGCTGGGCGACCGGTTCGGTTCCCGCCGCGTTATAGTCTGGGGAACGATCGGTTTTTCTCTCGCTACCTTGGCCTGCGCGATGGCGCCGAATCTGGAAGTGTTGGTGCTAATGCGAGCTGCCCAAGGGTTGACCGGGGCGCCGGTAATGCCCCTGGCCATGTCCCTGGTAATGGCCTCCTATCCGCGCAGTCAGCACGGTACCGTAATCTCAATCTTCGGTATCGGCGTGACCATCGGACCAGTCGTTGCGCCTTGGCTGGGCGGTATTCTCGCGGAGGAATACGGCTGGCGTTCGGTGTTTTACTTTTGCCTGCCGTTCGCGGCCATGTCCAGCCTGGCGGTATTGGCGGTGATCCCCCACGACCGCCCGGAAGGGCGCCATCGCCTGGATTTGCGCGGCTTTGTCTTTTTCTCCATCGCCATCGCCTGTTTCCAATTGATGCTTGACCGCGGTGAGCGCAACGATTGGTTCGACTCGACAGAAATTATTCTTGAGTGCTTGGCTGGTGTCGTGTGCCTTTATCTATTTGTCGTGCACAGCCTGACCTGGCGTCAGCCATATATCGATTTGCACATCCTGGCCAACCGCGACCTCGCAATCGGGCTGTTGCTAGTCGCGGCGTTTGGCATGTTGAGCTATTCGCCGATCGTGCTATTGCCGAACATGTTGCAGAATTTGCGCGGTTACCCGCAAGAGACGATCGGCGGCCTGTTGGCGATCCGAGGTATCGGCTCGACCGTCGGCTTTGTCGTTCTGCTTTGGGGTTCGCGTTACGACCCGCGCGTCTGGCTATTTCTGGGCTTCGGCATGCAGGTCTGGTCCGGCTGGATGATGGCGAACTTCGACATAAACGTGACCTATTTCCAGCTCGCCTGGACAGGGTTCATTTCCGGGTTGGGGATCGGTTTCGCTTGGGTGCCGCTGACCGTGATCATCCTAGGCGCTGTGAAACCGGCCCAATTCCCGCTGGTCAACTCGATCTTCCATCTGCTGCGCCTGTTCGGCAGCTCGGTACACATTTCGCTGTCCGTCGCCTTGGCACTGCGCACCTCGAAGATGTCGTTCTCCGAGATCGCGGAGCGCCTGCAATCCGGCCACCCGGGGCTCTGGAACCTTGAAGCGGCGATGCCGGGCGCCCAGCAGAACCTACTAATCCTGCACGAGATCGGCCGTCAGGCGACGCTGATTGGCTATATCAACGCCTTCATGTTTTTTGCCCTGACGGCGCTGGCGGCCATGCCATTAATTCTGGCAGTGCGTCCGCCGCGAACTTGAGATTTTCTGACCCCAAATTTTTTTGGCCGTTGAAAACTTAGCGATCTTCGCCGCTGACGACGGTTTAAAATCACTTTGGTAGAGTAGGAGGGGCACTTCCGTGTGAACGTATGTAAATCCCGGAACGATACTGGACCACGGAAACGATCAGATAATCTGATTGTCGCGGAGTAAAATTCCGCCATTTTGACGTTTTTGTTCGAAGCGAGCGGAAGGTGGGGCGTCTTGCAATCCAATACCCGGGACTTGGCGGTCAAGGAGGCGCCCAATATGGTTGACGTAAAGTAACATAAGCCATTGACACTAAGGGATATTTTATATTGGAACGATTGAGTTGGAATAGTGCCTGATGCGGATTTTCGTGAAAACTCTTAGATTTTGATTTTTGCCTCGTAATAGCGGTAGGATAACGTTGAGGTTTATTTGGAGCACTTCGGGATGAAAAAGGTAACAAGTGTCTGACGTCAACGCCCCTGGGACATATTGAGGGGTTTTCATAAGGGAGGATTTCTGGCTCATCGTAGTGACCGAAGGGAACGAAGATGAGGCAGAAATCCATG
>JAPKCZ010000689.1 GCA_028822745.1 Kiritimatiellia bacterium
GGAGACGCCGCACGGCGGGTCCGTTACCGCGCGCATTACCTTGCGCTCGGACCAGCCTGTGAATGATTTGGTGGTGGGCTTTTCGATTGCCAACGAAGAGGGCATCACGGTCTATGGCAACAATTCACAGATCGAAGGTGCCGAAATTGCCTCTGTTGATGGTGAAAAGATCATCAACATGCGACTCGGCTCACTAACGTTGACGGCGGGTAACTATTTGATGTCATTTTCGGTGCACTCATCCGATCACAAGAAGAACTATCATCGAATCGACAATCGCTTTCCCTTGGTCATCGAGGGCGGCAAGCCCGTTGATGGCGTGTGCTATTTGCCGGTGGAGTGGACCACCTCGTGAGCGTCGCGAATATAGCCAGCCAGTCCGAGGTCGTTCAGCTCATCAGCGCGGCCCTTGCTGAAGATGTGGGCTCGGGTGATGTGACCACGCTTGCGCTCGTCCCGCCGAATCGTATGACGACCGCTATTCTCTTGTCGCGTGAAGCGGCGGTGGTTAGTGGGGGACGCATCGCCAAAGCGGTTTTTGAAGCGGTTGATTCGGCGCTCGAGGTCGAATCGCTTGTTGCGGACGGTGAGCTGGTCGCCGAAGGCGCGACGATTCTTCGAATTAAGGGATCGGCTGCGTCGATTCTTGTGGCCGAACGCACGGCTTTGAACTTTATGCAGCGACTGAGTGGTATCGCGACGTTAACGCGCGCGTTTGTGGATCGCACACGCGAGCACGGCACAGCCATTTTGGATACGCGCAAGACGACACCCGGGTATCGCTTGTTGGAAAAGTATGCGGTGCAATGTGGGGGTGGCACCAACCATCGCATGGGCTTGTTTGATCGCGTCTTGATCAAAGACAACCATCGACGTCTGTGGGGCGAACAGAATAGGGGTGGGTTGGATGCTGCGGTGGATGAAGCGCGCTCCAAATTTCCTGATATCGCTGTTGAAATCGAAGTTGAATCCGTCAGCGAACTCACGGATGTGCTACGCAGCAATCCGGATTGGGTTTTGTTGGACAACATGTCGCCCGAAATCATGGCCGAATGCGTTGCCTTGTGTGCTGGACGCTGTAAGACCGAAGCCTCCGGCGGGATCACGCTGGAGACGGTTGCAGCGGCGGCGGCCAGTGGGGTGGATGCCATATCTCTGGGCTGTCTGACACACTCCGCACGCTCGGTGGATCTATCCTTGGAGCTCGCGTGAATAGCTGTCTAGTTGTGGATGTAGGAAACACGAGCACGACTTTAGGCTTGTCGCGTCGTGGGCGCATGGGCTCGGTTCAGCGTCTGGAGGGCAAGGCTCACACACGCGCGAGCATCGACGAGGCACTTCAGCGTGCGCTCGGCAAGCATACGGTTGCTGGCTGTGCACTCTGTTCTGTGGTCCCTGCGAGCAATGTACGCTGGTTGCGTGCGCTCAAGGGCGCGACGGGCACGGCACCGGTGTTGATTCATCACAAACTCAATCTGGGCGTCAAGGTACGTTATCCACGCCCACAGCGTATCGGCGCTGACCGGCTTGCGAATGCCTCGGCGGCTATCGAGCAGTTCGGTGCACCCGCGATCGTGGCTGATTTCGGCACAGCGCTCACTTTTGATGTCATTTCTGCTGCTGGCGAGTATATCGGCGGCGCGTTTGCCCCTTGATTACCCGTAATGACCGACTATTTGGCCGAAAAGACCGCCTTGTTGCCTCACATCAAGCTATCTGGCCGCCCTACAGCGGTTGGACGCAGTACGGTCGGGGCGATGCGTATAGGTGCGAATGTGGGCTACCGCGGCATGGTCCGCGAGATCGTGACACATCTGAGTGAGGGCTTGAACGCCAAGAACGTTTGTCTTTGTGCCACCGGTGGTTATGCGAAATGGGCGCTCCAAGGCTTGGATATGC
>JAPKCZ010000059.1 GCA_028822745.1 Kiritimatiellia bacterium
GTGGCATTCGGCACACCCGACCGTAGCACCCATCCAGACGGCCGAGACATTGCGAACGCGGTCGGATGCATATTTCGCCAAAAATTCTTTGGCCTGTGAACCGCCTTCCTCCGTGGTCATATTCAGGCGGTTATAGGCCGACGCAATTTTTTGATTCTCGGTGGCATTCGGAATCAAGTCTCCGGCCAGTTGTTCACGCGTGAACTGATCGTAAGGCATGTTCTGATTAAACGCATTGATGACGTAGTCGCGATAGGGAGACTGGCTGACGGGTTGGTCGCCATGATACCCGACCGTGTCCGCGTAGCGCACCAGATCCAGCCACATGATCGTCATGCGCTCGCCGTAGCGCTCGGAGGCCAACAGTCGGTCCACCATGCGTTCATACGCGAGAGGGTCTTTGTCGGCGACAAAGGCATCAACATCAGCGGGGCTCGGCGGCAATCCGATCACGTCGGCATGCACACGTCGCGCCAAGGTCACCCGGTCCGCCTCGGGTGACGGCTTAAGCTTTTCCTGCTTCAGGCGTCGCTGCACGAAGCGATCAATTTCATTATGTGCCGGCCAACGGCGAATCGCTTTCGGCACGGGCACCGACGCACGCAGGTCGTACGCCCAGAAATCCTGATAGGGTGCGCCCTGCTTGATCCACGCCTTGAGAATGGCGATCTCATCTTGCGCCAGGGTCTTGTGCGACTTTTCGGGCGGCATGCGATCATCTGTATCCTGCGTTTCGATACGATAGACGACATCACTCGCCTTGAGGTCACCAGGGACGATGGCGCGAACACCGTCGCGTTCTTCAAGTGCCGACGCTCGCACATCCAATCGCAGATCCGCTTCGCGATGCTTCTTGTCCGGTCCATGGCAGAAAAAACATTTGTCCGAAAGAATCGGGCGCACATCTCGGTTGTATTCGAGATTCGCCGGTTTTGCCCAAACGCGACCTCCCGCCACAAGGGCAAAGGAAAGCGCTATCATCGCCATTCTGTTTAACATGTGTGCCTTATGTTGTTTAAAACCCGGCCCTGATCGCACGAAATAGAGGACAAACTAAAATGGTAGGGATCTTTTCACGGATATGTCAAAAGAATCAGGACAGATAACGGTATCGGCCACTATCTTTTCGGCGCGAAACTCCAGTGTGGCGACGGACCATCAGCGTTTTCCATATGGCCACGCATTTGCTGAATGATTTCAGGGTGGGCCGCGGCGACGTTTTTGGTTTCGCCGAGGTCCTTGCTTAAATCATATAGCTCAATGGGACCGTTCGGCGCCTTACGGACGTTTCGGCGAACGGCCTTCCACCTCCCCTTGCGTACAGCCTGCTTGCCGCCTTGCTCATAAAATGCCCAGTATAGATATTCGTGCGCCTGTTGCTTTTCCGGCTGACCAAGCAGAGACGGCAAATAGCTGATTCCGTCGATGCCCTCCGGGATGTCAATACCCGCGAGCTCGGCGCATGTCGGCATCACATCCCACATCGCACAAGGATGTGACGACGTGCGTCCGGGCGCGATGCGGCCGGGCCAGCGTGCCATGAACGGCACACGAATCCCGCCTTCGTAGAGATCGCGCTTATACCCACGTAGTGGGCCATTGGAATCGAAGAAGTCAGGTTTGTGCCCACCCTCGTGATGCGGACCGTTGTCGCTTGTGAAGGACACGATCGTGTTGTCGTCAATGCCGAGCGTCTTGAGCAGCGCCATCACGTCGCCGACATGGCGATCCATGCGCGTGACCATGCCCGCAAAGGCCGCCACAGGATTGGTCACCACGGGACCGGAATATTTTCCGATAACATCCTCGAACTGAGGAAACTTTTTACGAAAGGGATCATGATCGTCCGCGGGCACATGCATGGCGGCATGCGGAATCGTATACGGCAGAAAGGCGAAAAAGGGCTCATCCTTGTGGTCACGAATAAACTGGAGTGCCTGCTCGGCGATAAGATCGGCCGAGTAGGTTTTACCATCCATAGGCACCTTCTTATCGTTACTCCAGAGATGGGTCGGATAAAATGAATGTGCCAAGCGCTGGCAATTGTAACCGTAAAACACATCGAAGTGACGCATTGGGTCGCTGGTCGACCCCGGCCCACCCAAGCCCCACTTGCCAAACATACCCGTCACATAGCCCGCCTTCTTCAACATACGCGGCAACGTGAAGATATCTGCCGGCATTGGCGCTTGGCCCTCGGGCTTGATTTCCCGGTTTCCACGTACATAGGCGTGCCCAGTATGCAGGCCCGTCATCAAGACACAGCGCGTGGGGGCGCAGACGGTGGAGCCAGCATAGTAGTCCGTGAAGGTGACCCCCTCTTTCGCGAGTCGATCCAGATTCGGCGTCGAAAACTTCGTCTGTCCAAAGCAGGACAAGTCACCATAGCCAAGATCATCAGCCATGATGTAGATAATGTTGGGCTTCCGCGCGCTGGCAGCGCTGGCCACTTGCGCACCAATGGTCATGACAACCATTGCAAAAAGAAATACCGCCCTGAGATACCCAAACATGGATTTTTGCACGTAAGTCTTCCTTTATTTGACCGCCAGACTTCTGTTTAAGCGGTAGCTTCACCGATCTGATAAACGGCATCGCAAGTAGCGTAGACAGAAACGGACATGAAAGGGAACGTAAACGTGTGTGGGTGCGTGAGTATGTGCGCGAGAAGAGCAGGTCAATGCCCTCCGCGGTTCCCATAGGGTTACAGCGCAACTTTCCTGACACACACCCACACGCTCCTCTTCCCCCGATGCGACTTGACACTTTTGGCCGTTTTTAGGAGCATTAGCGCTCGTTTTCCAAGCTCTGATTTACGTCACTTGCGTCGCCCCGCCGACGCACGTACCGCGCGCCCAAACACAAGGAACGTCAGCCACCACCACCGTGAACGATCAAAACGAAAACGTCGAGCTGCTTGTGTCCTTGCCCCCGGCCTCAGCCCGGACCGTGGAACGCAGAAGCGAACTCTCGGACGTGTTTGTCACGTCCGACCCCGAAGGCGCGCAGCTGGGATCCGGCGGCGGCACCGCCTACATCCTACATCAGGCCCTACGCGCGTCCGGCGTCGACAACTGGCGCGACTGGCTGCGACAGGACCGCAAACTTCTGATTCACGGCAGCGGCGAAAGCCGTCGATTGCCCGCCTATGCAGCACCCGGGAAACCGCTCACGCCGATGCCGATCATTGAAGGCTTAAGCGGACAGCGCCCCGGCCAGACGCTTCTCGATTTCCAGCGCCGTTCTTATGAACGCTTTTTTCTGCATGCGCCGCAGAGCTATCGCCTCATGATCGCCTGCGGCGACGTGTTGGTCGAAAACGACACATGGTTGCCCACCTACCCCAGCGTGGACTGCCTGATCGTTGGCTTGCGCGCCTCCCACAAAGAAGCCCGCCAGCATGGCGTTCTCGTCTGCGGACGCGACACCGGCAATTTGCTCAGCTTCCTCCAGAAACCCGACACGGCACAGCTGGAAGCACTGGATGACACGAGTTCGTTCTATCTAGACTCGGGCGTCTGGCTGCTCACCGAAAAGGCCGTCATGAGCCTGTTGGGGCAATGCGGTTGGGACGAGCAAAGCGGGCAATTCCGCGGCGAGCATCCGGACAACTATGATCTATATGGCGAATTCGGACTGGCGCTAGGCACGAACCCTTCGGCGCCCAACGCAGCCGTCTCGACCCTGAGCGCCGCTTCATTGCCGCTTCGCCATGGGCGCTTCTATCACTTCGGAACCAATCGCAGCCTGCTCGGCTCCGTCCAGCAGCTAAATCGCGCCGCACGTGAGCCCACCTCCTTCGGTGACTCGGCCATGCAGGCCGACGCCCCACCGGTCCAATTGAATGCAACGGTTGAGGCCGACCTTTCGGCCAACAACCGATACATCTGGATTGAAAACGCGCACATCCCCGCGACATGGACGCTGCGCCAACGCCACGTATTGACCGGCATCCCGAAGAACGACTGGCAACTGGACGTCCCAACCGGCGTATGCCTGGACATCGCGCCTGTCGGCAAAAGCGATTACTGCATACGCCCTTACGGCTTCGACGACACTTTCCGTGGACCGCTCGCAGCCGAAACAACACTTTGGATGGGGCAATCCTTGTCGTCATGGATGCAAAAACGCGGTCTCCAAATTGAACAGATTCAGCCAACACCCACGGACGACATTCAAGACGCGCCGCTTTTCCCGGTTCTCTCGAACGTGGCCGACGCGGGTGCGCTTATCCAGTGGCTCATCGCCGAGAACCCCGACGACGACGCGACCAGCCGCGACGCATGGCTGGCTGCACCACGCGTGTCGAACCGCATGCTCTTGACTCAGGCCAACCTGGAGCGCCTGAGCGCGGACCGTCTAGCGCATCGCACCCAGCGTGACCCGCTCTCGCCGAGCTTTATCGAGAAGCATTGGGCATGGCTTGATCTGAAAGCAACGGCCGACAACGTCCTGGACACCGAAGTCAGCGGCCTACTGGCCGATCACGACGACGAGGAACCGCAACTCGACCTAGGCTACGTCCACACACAAATGTTTCGCAACCATTTGGCCACGCAACGCAAGCAAGACCTGGGACCCAATCACACAGAAGCCGCGGCATCCCTTCGCAGCCTGCTGATCGAAGAAGCCATCCTGCAATCCGTCGAACCGCAGCGCAACGTTCTCGATGACCAGATTGTATGGGCACGGTCGCCCATCCGAATCGACATCGCCGGCGGTTGGTCGGACACCCCACCCTTCTGCCTCGAACGCGGCGGACGCGTCGTCAATCTGGCCGTTGACCTGAACGGACAACCTCCGATCCAGGTTTTCGCCAAAATTTGCGCCTCCCCCCACATCGTGATTCGATCCATAGATCTGGGTTTGGATGAAACCATTCACGACTTCGAGACGTTGTCCGAATTTGGCGAACTGGGCGGCGGCTTCGGGATTGCTCGCGCGGCCTTGTCTCTGGCTGGATTTGACCCCCGTTTTTATCGTGGCACCCCCTTCGCCACACTGTCCGAGATGCTGCAAGAGCGTATGGGCGGCGGCATTGAGCTGTCGTTGCTGGCCGCCGTCCCAAAAGGTTCAGGTCTGGGCACAAGCAGCATTCTGGCGGCAACCGTATTGGGCGCGCTGGGCGAGCTTTGCGGTCTGGGCTGGGATAAGAACGACCTCTTCACGCGTACACTGGTGCTTGAACAGCTACTGACCTCAGGTGGCGGCTGGCAGGATCAGATCGGCGGCGTGACCAGTGGCCTCAAACTCATCGAAACAGAGCCCGGCCTGCAGCAAAACGCCATCGTGCGTGGCCTCCCAGACGCCTTTTTTTCCAACCAGTACGTGAATCGCTCCGTTCTGCTCTATTACACCGGCATTACGCGTGTGGCCCATGATATACTGGGCGAAATCGTCAGTAATATCTTCCTGAATTCAGCACGCCACATCACGCTAATCCAAGAAATTGCCTACAATGCCGATTTTGCCGCCGATGCGCTACAACGCCATGACTGGGATGGATTTTGTGAATCAATACGCCGCAGTTGGGCCCTCAACCAGATGCTGGACAGCGGCACGAACCCACCGGCGGTACAGGAGATCATTGACAAAGTGTCGCCACATTTAGCAGCATACAAACTCCTTGGAGCAGGCGGTGGCGGTTACTTACTGATGATCGCAAACGATTCCGAGGCTGGCGCACGCATCAAAGAGGTCCTGGACGAGACGCCACCCAATGATCGCGCGCGCTTTGTGGATTTAAACCTGTCGGACACGGGCTTTCAGGTAACCAAGAGCTAGAGAATAGATCAGCAAATGAACAAAGCATTTAGCGCAAAAGTGGATAAACGCGAGTCCGTGGTCGGCATCATTGGGCTTGGCTATGTCGGCCTGCCCCTCATCATCGAGTTCGCCAAAAAAGGCTTTCCCGTGCTGGGATTCGACGTTGATCAAACCAAAATCGACGCTCTACAGGCGGGCACCTCGTACATCCGCCACATAGAAGCCAAACACATCCAGGACGCATTCATTGACGGCAGCGGCGGAAAAAAAGCCGATGCAACGGTCGACTTCAGCCGCATCGCCGAATGTGACGCCATTCTGATCTGCGTCCCAACACCGCTGACCGAACATCGTGATCCGGATCTCTCCTATATTGAAGCCACCGGACGCAGCATTGGCCCACACATTCAAAAGGGACAACTGATCGTCCTCGAATCAACGACCTACCCCGGCACATCCGAGGATGTCCTCATTCCTATATTGCAGAACGAATCCGGCTTACATGCGGGCGCCGATTTCATGGTGGCCTACTCACCGGAACGCGAAGACCCAAACAACAAAGAATTCAGCACCTCCACCATCCCCAAGGTCGTCGGCGGCTACACGCTGGACTCCCTCGATGCGGCGCGCTCGCTTTATGACTGTGTCATCAGCGAAACCGTGCCCGTTTCGTCGTGCCGCGCCGCCGAGGCCACGAAGCTAATGGAAAACATTTTCCGGTCTGTGAATATCGCCCTCGTCAACGAGCTCAAAACGGTCTTCACCGAAATGGACATCGATGTATGGGAGGTCATCCGCGCCGCCAGCACGAAACCGTTTGGCTTTATGCCCTTCTATCCCGGGCCGGGTCTCGGCGGGCACTGCATTCCGATCGACCCCTTCTATTTGACATGGAAAGCCCGCGAATACGGCGCCACAACCCGCTTCATTGAATTGGCCGGCGAAATCAACACGGGCATGCCCAAGTACGTCATTCAACGCACCATGTTGGCACTCAACGATCAGGGCAAAGCCATCAGAGGATCCAAAATCGTTTTGATCGGTCTGGCGTATAAGAAGAATGTCGACGACGATCGCGAAAGCCCCACCTATGCCCTTTGGAAAGAGCTAAGCGAACTGGGTGCGGAAGTCTCCTACTTTGACCCCTATTGCCCCGAGATTCGTCCCTCGCGCGAACACTCGCACCTGACTGGTATTCGCGGTCTGCATGAGTCCGATTTTGCCGACGGCACATACGACGCGGCCATCATTTCAACGGCGCACGACGGCGTGGATCACGACGCGCTCGCCAAACACTTTGGTTTGCTCGTCGACACACGCGGTGTTTGCGCGCCCGCTGAAAATATTGTTAACGCCTGAGCGCCGATCACGCGACAGCGCCGGAAAGATCTATTCATATGAAGTACCTCATTACAGGCGCCGCCGGTTTCATCGGCATGAACGTTTCCAAAAAACTCATTGCCGATGGTCATGAAGTTGTCGGGATTGACAACTTTAACGATTACTACAGCGTTCAACTCAAGCGTGACCGGCATGCCGAGCTTGAACCCCTGCCCGCGTACACCGGCATTGAACTCGACCTGCGCGACGTCGACGCACTCAAAGCACTGGTCGCCGAACACGCCTTTGACGGCGTCTGCAACTTGGCCGCACAGGCAGGCGTGCGCTACTCGATCGAACATCCGGAAGTCTACCAGAAATCCAACCTTGAAGGCTTTTTAACTGTACTCGAAGCGTGCCGGCACGCGGACCCGCAGCCGCGGCTCGTTTACGCATCCAGCTCAAGCGTTTACGGCGGTAACACCAAGCTGCCCTTCAGCGAATCCGACCCCGTCAACACCCCCATCAGCCTTTACGCCGCAACCAAGCGCGCGAACGAATTGATGGCCCATACCTACAGTCATCTTTACGGGCTACAGACCGTCGGCCTACGCTTCTTCACCGTCTATGGTCCATGGGGGCGTCCCGACATGGCCATGTGGCTATTCACGAAAGACATTCTCGCCGGCAAGCCGATTAATGTCTTCAACAATGGCGACATGCAGCGCGACTTCACGTTTGTCGACGACATCGTACAGGGTGTCGTTGCTTCGCTCACCGCTGACGGGCTGGCACCGTATGAGATCTTCAACCTCGGCAACAACAACACCGAACAACTGATGGACATGATCAGCACGCTGGGCGCCGCCCTTGGCGCAAAGCCTGAAATGACAATGCTGCCCATGCAACCCGGCGATGTCGCCGCGACCTATGCGGATATCAGCCTAGCCGTCGAAAAACTCAATTTTTCGCCAACGACACCGATTTCCGTAGGAATTCCTAAATTTGTGGAATGGTACAAGGGCTACCACGGCATCGCTTAACCCGTAAACCGTAATGGTCGCCCGCTGCGACCACCTGCGACTCTTTTGTCAGAACTCTGATCGAATTGGCGACATCATGCAAACACCGCTCAGAATCACATCCGTGGTAGGGGCCCGCCCCAACTTCATGAAGATCGCCCCCTTCGTGCACGCCATTGACGCGCACAACGCGTCGGAGCCTGCCCGCCGCATCGAACATCGACTCGTCCACACCGGGCAACACTACGACGCCAATATGTCAAAGGCCTTTTTCGACGCATTGAACATCCCGAAACCTGACGTCGACCTCGACATCGGTTCCGGCACGCACAGCGAACAGGTCGGCCGTACCATGATCGCGTTCGAAGCAGACCTGGACGCGTGGCGCCCCGACTGGGTCATTGTCGTCGGTGACGTCAACGCCACCTCGGCCTGCGCCATTACCACCAGAAAAGCGTGGATCAAACTTGGACACATCGAGGCCGGCTTGCGCAGTTTTGACGAACGCATGCCCGAAGAGATTAATCGCCTGGTCACCGACCGGCTATCCAACCTGCTCTTCACACCGGACGCCATCGCGGATCAGAATTTGCGCAACGAAGGCGTGCCCGAAGCGCGGATCAAGCGTGTGGGCAACATCATGATCGATACGCTTGACGCCCAACGAACAAAGGCCGAAGCGCTCGTCCCTGTGGACATTGTGCACGACAACCTATTGCCCGGACAGGACACAACCTGCGAACGTGCGGACTGGCAAGACGGCGGATTCGGCGTC
>JAPKCZ010000690.1 GCA_028822745.1 Kiritimatiellia bacterium
CCCTAACCCCTAACGCCTAACCCCTAGCGCCTAGCCCCTATTTGTCCCCGCCGCGCGAATACCTGCGCCATTGGGTGGGGGACATCTCGACGCGTTTCTTGAAGAGCTTCATGAAGTAGTAGGGGGTGTCGAAGTTCAGGGAGTCGGCGATCTCTTTGACGGTGAGCGTTGTATTCGTGAGCAGGCTCTTGGCCTTGCTGATCCGCAACTCAAGATGATACTGCTTTGGCGATAAGCCGATATGCCGCTTGAATTCGTGACGGAACGATGAGTATCCAACATTCACAGTCTTCGCAAACTGTTGGAAGTTGATCGGTTGATTAACGTTCTGCTCGATGAAGAAGACGGCATCGCGCAGCATCTTGTGAGCGGGGTCGTCGTCCACTCGGGTTGCTGCGCGTGCCCTGGCGATAAGCTGTGCGGTCAACGTTGCGCCGATCTGTCGGCCGCCGATTCGGTCGGCTTCAATGACGTCTATCAGGTCCTTGTAGCAGCGCAGAATGGACTCGTCCAGGCCCACGTCGTATACAGCTTGCTTCGGCGACAGGATGCCTTGCTCCATCAGGCGCCTCGGCATGTCGCCGTCGAATGATACCCAGTATTCATCCCAGCCTGTTTTGGGGTTCGGCCTGTACCGGTGCCACGCGTCCGGAAGGAGGACGCAGAGATTGCCCGCCTTGACTTTCATCCGGCCGGTTGCTTCGGACTCAAATAGGCCCTCGCCCCGGACAATATAGATGCACTGAAACTCTTGGAGCACGCGGGCAGCCGGCCATTCGTAGCTGTATCTCTCAGGATGCGGACCAGGCGGGTAATGCTCGTGCGCCGCAACTCGCGATTGACCGACGGCGGTCACATGCAGCCCCCAGGCCCGGTCCGTAGGGCTGAGCGGCAAATACTTGATATAGTAGTTCTTCATTTCTTTGTGCCGACGGGATGCGCCAAGCACCGGCCCTCATCGCCTTAATTCGCCAAAAAGTATATCAAAAAAACCACAATGTCCATTGTAAAGGCCTATTCGCAGGGCATAACATACCATCACGCGACTAATAGGGCATCTAGTGATTTATTATGACAACTAAAGAAAGGGCGCGTTATGGCTGACGATATTCAATCATTTGAAGTGACCATGGGCGGGGCGAGCGGCGACATGTTGTCGGCACGTTCGGGTGATCGTGCGCTGAAGATCGGGATCCTTGCCTGTGCCTATTTCGAGTATTGGCGGATGTATGACAACCTGCTGTCGGACGTCACCGGTGATATGGCCCGGGTTGCCGAGCGAATCGGCAAGCGTCATGAGGTCGTCTACCCCGGATTGGTGGACACCATGGACAAGGCTGATGCGGCCGGCCGGTTGTTCAAGGAACAGCACATCGACGTGCTGGTGATCACGGAAGGGACCTATTGTACAGATTACATCGTGCACCAGGCCTTGCTGCATCTGCCGGGTGACATGCCGCTGTGTATCTACGCGTCGCAAGCGCACGGCGTTCTGGACTACGAGGCAGGCTACGACCAGTCGCTCCGCAACTCGGGTCCGATGGGGTTGATCCAGCTCACCGCTGGATTCCGCAAGATGGACAAGTACGCCAACTACGAAGTGGTGGTGGGTGCTATAGATGACGATGAGGCATACGAGGAGATTGATCGATTCATCAAAGTGCGGACGACGATCGCGAACTTGAAGCATTGGAACATCGGGCTGGTGGGCCATGTGTTCCGCGGCATGTATGACTTCCAGTTTGATAAGACGTCGGTAACGGGAACACTGGGCCCGCACGTGATCGATATCGACATAAAGCATCTTGTGGCATTGCTCGACGCCGTCTCTATGGAGGATGAACGTGTCGTCGCGCTTTGTAACAAGGTGCAATCGGACTACAAGGTCGAGGCACT
>JAPKCZ010000691.1 GCA_028822745.1 Kiritimatiellia bacterium
ACGCTAACGACCCAGTTGCCGGACGTACAATTGCGTGCCAGAACGGATCCCTACGTCTTTAAATTTGTCGTTAACAATGAAACATGGGTGCGTCCTTCGATCATGGCGGCGAACGCGTTTGATGACAAAAAAGGCGTCACCAACCTTCGAATTGATCCAGCCGTTTCCCATCTTCCTGTACTGATCTTGGAATTGGCAGAACCTATAGCGCTCGACCAGAAGTGGTTACTTTCAATTGAAGGCGCCGCACCTCGAGCGGCCTTTCGTGAACTGACTCCGGGAGCGATTTTTGAAACGTTTTCAAGCCAACACCAACTGGGACCCGTTTGGGCGGACAACAAGCGTTCGGTTGACCTGAGCCTATTCGCCCCGCGCGCCAGCCGCGCCGTCGTTGGGGTCGCATCACAATCACGCTTGGTTGATGAGACGGGTCATGCCATTGAGCCCGAGCGTGTGATCGACATGGAACGGACGGCGGGTGGTATTTGGAGGGCGCAGGTTGGTGGGGTCGAGCCAGGTGCATACTATGCATTCCGTGTAGAGGGACCGGCGGGGGCGGGCGAAGGGTTTATTGGAACGCAATGGTTCGGGGACCCATATGCACGCGCCAGTGTACACGCGAAGCACGCCAGCATACTGATTGATCCTGACGCCGAGACGCCATGGTTCGCCGGGTGGACCGATCAGGAGTACCGTGCACCAGACGGGAAGGATGTCGTGATCTACGAGACGCATATTCGCGATTTGACCGCGCATGCATCGTCAAAGGTGCCGGATGAGTTGCGTGGCACGTTCGCAGGTGTGTTGGCCACGGAAGGCACAGGTCAAGGCCTGGATCATTTGAAATCGCTGGGCGTGAACATGATTGAGTTTTTGCCGCTGCAGGAATTTGATAATCCCGCCAATACGTACGACTGGGGGTATGCCTCTGCATTCTATTTTGCACCCGAATCGTCTTACGGGCGCGACCCCGAGGCTGGGGCACACTATTATGAGATGAAACATTTCGTGAACGCACTTCACGAACGCGGATTCGGTGTCATCATGGATGTCGTCTACAATCATGTGGGCTCGCCCAATGTGTTTGCGTTGACGGATCGAAAGTATTTTTTTCGACTCGATACGGATTTCCGCTATCTGAATTTCAGCGGATGCGGGAACGATGTCCGTACCGAAGCCGCTATGATGCGTCGCCTAATTGTGGAGAACATTCTCTACTGGGTTGAAGCGTTTCATGTCGACGGCTTTCGATTCGATCTGGGTGAACTGATTGATATGGAGACGATGCTGGCCGTTCGTGATGAGGTCCGACGGGTCCATCCAAACATTCTTCTTATCAGTGAACCGTGGAGTTATCGGGGGACGAACAAGGATCAACTGACGGGCACACGCTGGGCTGCGTGGAATGACGATTTTCGCGAAGGCGTAAAGGCGTTTGCGCTTGGGCATGGAAACCGGCGCCAACTGAAGCAAGTGATCAGCGGATCCGTTGATACCTTTGCCATCACGCCGATGCAGTCGGTAAACTACCTCGAAAGTCACGACGACCGCACGCTCGCCGACGATCTTACGGGGAACCCCTGTCATGATGGTCGCCGATTAACGGAACGCGATGCGGCGCGTAATCGGCTTGCCGCTACGGCGTTGTTCACGTCGTTCGGGATACCAATGCTTGCCGAGGGGCAGGCCTTCTTACGCAGTAAACGAGGGATTAAGAACAGCTTCGATAAAGGAGACGTCGTCAACGCGCTTGATTGGTCGGAGCGCGATCGCCCCCTGGCGCGTCAGGCGTTGACTTACTATCAGGGACTCTCAAAATTACGTGCAAGCAAGGCGGGGCGGACGTTTCGTCTGGCGGGCGCGGTGCCGGACGACTACATTAGGTGGATTGAG
>JAPKCZ010000692.1 GCA_028822745.1 Kiritimatiellia bacterium
ACGCAGCCGACTTCGACTATAAGTCGGGCTGCCAAGTTGCCGGCATCGGTGCATACTTCTCGTTCATGTTCAAAAGCAATGTGAACTCCGACACCGAAGAGCGGCAGTACTTCTTCGACGAGCTCGACCATTACGCCGAGCTCGACTTATCGCGCCAGCTTCATGCCAGCAAAATGGGCATCAAGGCCACCGACGACGACGCCGTACGCCGCGACCAAGAGCATGCGGCTGCAGTCGTTGGCCAGAAGCGCAAAGCGCGATCTGAGGAGCTGGCTAGCTTGCCAGCTCCGCAGCAATCGTCCGCGTCCTCCAGCACCCAGCGCGTAGAAGACGCCGTGCGCGGAGGCAAAGCCAATGCCAAAGGCAAATCGCCGCTCGACGCAGTGATCCAGCGTACCCAGGCCACCTGGGCGTACGACGGGTCGTGGCTTCACGGCGATCACCGCGGCCAACCGCCCGCTCCCAAGCGCAAAGACTACAAGGGGCAAGGCGGCGGTGGCACGCGGCATACGGCCGCCAAGGGAAAGTGACCCGCTGGCTCTTTGCCAGCGGTCGACGCATCTTCGACTCACAATCGACGGAGTTGCACTTTCCGAATATTGGGCCTTCGGTTGCGCATTCGGCGCCACCAGCGGCCTGACGAGATGAGCGTCAACTGAGAGCATGGGGGGTGTCGAAACGCCCCTAGCGTTACCGATTCTAGTAGGTATTATACTCAATGTTGGACGCACAGTATCATCTTGTGGATCAAAAGTTGCTAGTTGCGCGCGTGCACGCGCGCCCCTAGGGATATAGGTTCACTGAGCTATACTAACGGCATCAGAGCCGATTACAGGTTATCAGCCGAAGTAGCAAAACTTCGATTGTGTAGCTTGAGGCCGTGTTGATCGTTCCCCAAGTGACCGCATCGCGCGCGCAGCCATGGAAACGCACTACGGCCCCCCTGGCCGTGGAAGTGCCTCCACGGCCAACAGTAAAAGAGAGGCCCATGACAATTCTGTCATGAGCCCGCCGAAACGCTCCGCGGTTAGACCCCGTGGGCGTACACCTCCCGACGGACCCTCGCCAGTTGACGGAGCGGGCAGCTCGCCAGAGCACCGCACCAGACAGAACAGCGAACGTCCAAGTCGGACGCAGAAAGCGATGTCGGTGGTTCGTGGCAGGGTTGCCTCAGAAGACCCTGCCGCGGTGACCCCACGAAGAGAAGTCACCGCAACAGAAACGTTCAGTATTCGGAGCCCCAAAGCAAATGGTAATTCCAAAAGCCCACAGCGCGGTAGCCCTTTCGCTACCCCGCCAAACGGGCCTGGTGGCCATCTCGCCACCAGCAGCCTCGCTCTCGGCATCATCCGCGAAGGGCAAGTCGCCCAGGATGCTGTTATGTGCCCATCGTCTGACCTCAGTGCCACTGAATCGTATCTGTCCGTGCAAGCCAGTCTTGCAGACGATGCGAAAGCACTACACGAGATCATCCGTCTCGAGGCCCGAGCCAGGGAGGCTGCACTTACGAGGGTTTCCCTCGAAGCTGCAATAAGAAAGAAATCAGAATTGCTGCAGCTCCAGGACAGCCGCGGATCCGACAATTCAAGGTCGAACCGCGGCACTGGAATAAGCCCAAGCGCGCAGAACGCAATTGAGCGATGGCAACGATCCGTCGATGAACGGAACGATTCGCCCAACAAGCTCTCTCCCGTAACCGCGTTGGCAAAATTGCCTGTGAGGGCGGAAATGCCCAGCACGAGGTTACGGGAAGAACTTCCCGCGTTACCAGCTTGGCCAGTACATCCGCTGGCTACCGTGCCAGCGGATCCACTAATACAAGGAGTTGCCCGAGGTTCCGAGGACGTCGAAATGATCCAGATTACCACTGTGGGACAGGCAGGACAGCC
>JAPKCZ010000060.1 GCA_028822745.1 Kiritimatiellia bacterium
GCGAGTGTAGTGCGCATCGTCAGGAACTCGCTCGCCCTTCGCCAGTTTTTGGCCGTGAAGCGGTGCAGCACCCGGGTGCTGCTGTTGCTGTTGATGCTAAGGTCGGCGGATCTTGCGCCGACATTTCCGGCTATCAGATCTATTCTGCTTAAAGCAGGATAGCTGCCATTACTATTTTTGCCGTCCGGATCGCGCACACGAATTTCAATCTGGACCGCACTGCCCTGGTCGACGACCAGTTCGCCGCCCATTGATGCTTCAGCTTTTTGGTACCTGACCGTGACATAAACCTCGCTGACAAGGTCACCGGTTGTTACGAAGACCTGTCCGGAGCGCAACGCGGCCAAGATGGCCTCATGATTCTTCTCGGCGTAGACAAAGGTCTTGGAATATTCACCCGGGTAAAAATCGACACCCTCATCTGAATGGTGACGATGAAAATCTGAGTTGGATGTGATCCATCAGCGTCGTCCTTCACCGAGCATCGAGTCCCAAAACCCACCCACTCTCGCGGTCATCTGATCGAAGCCACCCAGTGTCGGATAACCAAGGTACGCACCTCGAGGTAACTTCAGAGGCATCTTGTATGAGGCGAGCGTTTTTTTGATGGCGTCGCCTGCCAGCGGCATCGCCTGGTGTCCTGGTGCGCCGGCCATACCCACAGCGACATTGGGCGCGGTGTCATTCCAGTGACGAAACTCGGCTGGATCATCGTCACCATATTCACCGTATGCAGTAGCGGTGCGGGAAGGGTGGTTGGCGATGACCACCGGGGGTGACGGCAGCGCCTTCATAACCGTTAATGCGGCCAGCATGTTGTCCTCGACATCACGGCTAATATCCAACGGGAATACTTCGCGCTTGTCAAAACCATGTTCCAACCTAAACAGTACCTGCTGTTCATCGTGGGTGTACGGAATAATCAAACTACTGTGGTCGGCCCCGGGGCTGTTTAACTCCATCCCATAAAACTGAATTACCTCGGGGACTTCCTTACGGGATTTCAACAATGCGGGATAGGCCATATCCCGATTAATCTTACTGTGATTTGGTCCGCCATGGTCCGTCCCCACGATCCAGGATAAACCATACTTTTTTGCGAGCGTGGCATTGGTAGGCATCGGGTTAACCGCATCGCCACCTATAATGGCGCGCGGCGGATTCACACTGTAGTCGTATCCGGGGCTGAAATGGCTATGGATGTGATGGTCTCCAGCCAGCCAGCGTTTCTCCGCAAAGGCGGTGGCCGAGGTCAGTAGCATAGCGAGTAGTAGAAGTTTCATAGGGAACCCTGGTGATTAGATTAACGACTTGTATTGTTGATTAGGTTAACGGGCCTTGGAGAAAGGGAGCGGATCCAGGAGATGAACTGAGGCTTCGTGGGTGACTGCATCAAGGGCGGCAAGCACCTCCGTTGAGGCAGCCTGGGGATACCATTCCCGGGTGATGTCGTCCGCAATCCAGATCTCACTCATCTCGCGGCGGTCGCCGTACGTCGTCTGGTAAGCGGTAAAGAGTTTCCAGCTTCCCGCGGCCTCGAGTCGGTCTGCCAGATCGGAGAGTGCTTCACTCGCGGCAGTCATCCCAGTGACGCCTACGCGACGACGAATCAGGCGGTAGCATCGGGGAGCGCTGCCGGTATTGGCTGCCCCCTGTTGAAGGCGACGGTCGTCGGCAAATGCGAAAGGCCTCCCGTTCTTGAGGACTTCGTCCACCGTGAACCCGAGCGCTGCGAAGCGAGGCAGTCCCTCCGTCAGGGTTTTGTGCTCGAGCAATCTGGGCCCAATCTTTTCCATGGCGGCCATTGACTCGGCAGTCGTGAGGAACAGGTCCCGCCCGAGAGGACCGCTCACCTGGCGCCAGGCCCCAACCAGGTTATACCCGACATCGTTCATTGCCGGGATCATGGTTTCCCCGTAAACCTTGATGTAGTTAGCGAATGCGGTGGGTGTCGAGTTACCGAGGATATGCTCGGCTTCGATCATGATGGTCATCGTTTCTTTGCTCCTTTTGTTTGCGACAACGTTTACTCCCTCACGACACTAATTCGTTCCTGAGGTGTTTCGCGGCGATAAAAAAGTGAAGGGCTCCCCAGCTAATGAACATGACACCAATGATCATGGCGTAGCGCAGACTCTCGCCCCCTAGTGTTGGCGTTAGCACATCGCTAAGATAGCCAACAAGTAGTGGACCCGCGCCAGTACCGACCAGATTCGAGGCGAACATGACTGCGGCTGTTCCCATGCCTCGAAGGTGTGCAGGCAGAACGCTTTGAATACTTGTCAGAACGAATCCCACGCAGGATGAGGAAAGAGCCACGGTAATCGCCAGCATCAGAACGACCAGATACAGGTCAGAGATATAAAGGGTCAGCATCCAGGTAGGCACGATCGTAAGGTAGACAGCGCCCGGCCACCACAGCTCCCAGCGCCGATCCCGTCGCACCACCCTTGGTCCAAACACCACGCCGAACATCACACCGGCGAATGAGGCCAACCCAGCCAGTACGCCTAGTAACCCGCCCACTTCGCTCAAGGACATGCCGTGGCTACGCATAAAAAAAGCGCCGAGCCAGGCGCTGACGCCCGCGCCACCGAAGGCGCCGATGCCATAGGCGAGCAATAGGTGTTGCATGGTTCGGCGACTGAGTACCTGCGCGACTGCCTGATACCAGGCAATATCCGTATCGAATCGCTCCGAGGTGCTCTGGAAGCGCCCTCGTGGGGGTTCACGTAAAGTCGTCAACAGAACAATGGCGAGCAGTAAACCGGGCAGACCCATGGTAAACAAAGCGACTCGCCAACCATAGTGGTCTGCTATTACGCCGACCAACCCCAATCCCAATGCGCCTCCTGTAACACCGCCTAGCATAAACAGACTCATCCCGCGGCTGCGACTTTCCGGCTTGTAGTATTCACCCATCATCGACACCGACGCCGGAGAGCCACCGGCTTCGCCAATGCCGACCACGACTCTTGTCAGTGCCAGCTGAATAAAGTTTTGGGCGAATCCGGCAATCGCGGTCGCAATGCTCCACACGGCCAGGCAGACTGATAACAGTTTCACCCTGCTGCGGGTATCCGCCAGACGCGCTAGCGGAATGCCGAACAACGCGTAGGTCAGACTAAATGCAAAGCCGGTGAGCAGCCCGAGCTGTGTGTCGGACAAGCCAAGGTCTGTCTTGATCGGCTCAACCAGAATTGCCAGAGCCCCTCGGTCCAGAGCATTGAACATGTTGACAAGGCACAACAGCACAGTCGCATGAACGAGCTGGCCACGACTGACACCGACTCGGCTAGCGGGGGCTGTGCTTGTTGCTGAATCATCCACTTGTCGTCATTCGTCGCCGGAGCATCACGCATCACCCCACCGCTTGCGCAATTGGTTATCCGGGTCCTGCTCAATTCTCGATTCGGCGTCCATGATCATGACTTCACGTTGATCGGCCGAATAAGGAGGCCAGTGCGGCAGACCAGCGCCGTTGGGATCGCCAGTGCGCGCGAAGGCTAGTACCGTGTTTGACCACTGCTGCGCCAGTCGGCGGACCACTGGATCCTTCGGATCGTGGTAGTGGGCGAAGGAAATGCGCGAAATCTCCGGGCGCGCATAGTCGTTGAAGGTGAACGCAACCTCACAGCCGTGGGTGGCGCCGAGAACGCCGTCCATGACGGAGGACGGCAGGTCAAAACGGTACAGCCAGCCGCTGGACCCAGCCGCTGTGGCGGCTTCACTTGTGCGTATAGCAGCGCGGCGGAACATCTCGGTATAGACCCGCTGGTAGAGATTCTTGCCAGTCTCGTCGGGATAAGCGTCCTGCATCGCGGTCACGTAATCGCCGGGTTCCGTACCGACGCGGAGGAGGTCGAAGGGCATTGCTCCCAGGACAGCGGTCATGGGGTCGAAGGGGGTCCCTTCGGGGGCAAACGAAGTCATAAAGGTGCCTTCATGCAGATTGGAGCCCGCGATGTAGGGTACGCCTCGCGCGCCGCGCTCGGCAATTGCCTGGTAGGTATCCCGGGTGATCACCACGCCGTCAACGCAGACCTCACCCAGAACACCGGCGCCGAGCTGAGCCGCCAGCAAATCTTGAGCCGAGAGTTGCTTGAGATGGGTGAGCAATTCACTCTCGTCCACCTCCAAGTGTGCGGCGAATTCCGTTGACAGTGACGCCGGTGGGTTGGTGATGGCGGTGCCACTGTGAGCAATGGCGCGGTGATACAGGCCGTCGGCGGAGGGTGCGGCCAGAATCGCATTGACCGAACCACCACCGGCAGATTCGCCAAAGATGGTCACGTTGTTGGGGTCACCCCCGTAATCATTGATGTTGTCCCTCACCCAGGTCAGCGCCATGATCTGGTCGCGGAAGCCGTTGGATGCCGATCCGGCCAGGTCGTCGTCGTACTTCGACAGATCGAGAAAACCAAATACGCCAAGCCGATAGTTGACAGCAACCACCACAACGTCGCCCTGGGCAGCAAGAATAGAGCCGTCGTGGTCATTACCGGAGCCAATGTAGTAGGCGCCGCCATGAATCCAGAACAACACCGGCCGGGCGCGATCGTCCGCTGCAGGTGTGTAGATGTCCACAGTCAGACAGTCTTCGCTGAATGGCTCCGGTGATGGTGGAGCTGTTGGGTTTTCAGGTTGCATCGCCCTGTTTCCCAGCCTGGTGGCATCCAGCGTGCCTGACCAGGGTCCATGGAGTTCCGGCGCCTGAAAGCGCCGTTCACCCACCGGGGGTTTTGCATATGGGACGCCCAGGAACATCTGGATGTCGTTTTCCGGCTTGCCGGTAATGCTGCCAAGCTGTGTAGTCACCGTGGTCATAGTACCGACTCCTTGAGGGTGTTGAAGGTGGTGTTGTGTTATCTGCGGCGGTTGATCCGATTTCGGATCCTGCTCTGAAAAATGTGTTGTGTTTAACTGAATATTGAATCAACATTCAGTTTATGTCAAAAATAATTCGCAAAGCCCTCGCGCGCAATGGCGATCCTAACGGCGCCGGGCTGCCGCGATGGTCAGACCTTCCCGACGTGCCGGGCGTCGTGCTGCGGGAATGGCTCGCACGCACGTCGGAAGAGGTCATCGACCCGGAACAACCCATCATCGATCCCCATCACCATTTGTGGGATCGGCGGCCGCGACCCGAGTCTCCCGAGGGATCACTTACCCAATCCGAGATCGACGCGTTGCCGAAGTGGATCGGTCGTCTCCCGCTTTGCTATCTCGCTGACGATCTCATGGACGACGTTCGCGGCGGCGGCCACAACGTCGTCGACACTGTGTTCATCGATAGCATGGCGATGTATCGAGCCGACGGAGGCGCCGATTTCAGCGTCGGCGAGACCGAATTCGTGAACGGCATCGCGGCCATGGCCGCAAGCAATCTCTACGGCCCGGATGCGCGGTGCTGTGGGGCCATCGTCAGTTATGCGGATCTGACCCTGGGTGCAGCGGTGGAGCCTGTGCTCCTTGCCCACCGGGCGGCAAGCCCCCGGTTTCGAGGCATTCGCCATTCTCACGCCTGGCATGAATCGCCGGATATCGGGAACTCCCGCACGGCCGGTGATACACCTGGACTGCTCGCAAGTGACGACTTTCGGGCTGGGTTCAAAGTGCTCGACCGCCTGAATCTCTCGTTCGACTCCTATGGGTATTACACGCAACTCTGTGAGGTCGAAGACCTCGCCAACGCGTTCCCGGGCGTGAGTATCGTCGTTAACCATATCGGCGGTCTGATCAAGAAGGGTCCGCTGGCCAATGAGCGAGATGGCGTGGTGTTCATCGAGTGGCAGCGGGCTGTCCGCTCACTCGCCGGTTGCCCAAACGTCGTAATGAAACTGGGCGGTTGCGGCATGCCGGCCTACGGATGGGGCTATGAGGAGCGCGACGCGCCACCTTCGTCCGATGAGATGGCGACGGCGTGGCAACCCTACTTTGCGGAGCTGATCGAAGCCTTCGGCGTGGAGCGCTGCATGTTCGAGTCGAATTTTCCCATCGACAAGGTGTCGTGCTCGTATACGAATCTCTGGAACGCGTTCAAGAGAGTCACGACGGCGCTAAAGCTCACGGCGACCGAGAAGAACGAGCTCTTCCATGACTGCGCGGCCCGCGTCTACCAGATCGGTACAGAAATATGACCGTAGTAACGACCACACTTGGAAAAATTAAAGGTACGCAGGAAAACCAGCTTAAGGTATTTCGTGGCATACCATTTGCCGCACCGCCCGTAGGAGACCTGCGATGGCAGGCACCGCAGCCGCACCCTGGTTGGGATGGTGTTCGGGATGCATCAAAATTTGGTGCTGAGGCACCGCAAGACTCAAGCATGCTTGACTGGCTTATGGGACAAGCCGACACACCGCCCGAGCAGGCTGAAGATTGTCTCTTCCTCAATATATGGACTCCCGCAACCGCGGGCAAACGACCGGTAATGTTCTGGATTCATGGTGGTGGGTTTACGATGGGGTCGGGATCACAGCCCATCTATGACGGCCAGCACCTCGCAGATCGTGGTGATGTTGTGGTAGTGACCATCAACTATCGTATGGGCGCTCTCGGTTTTTTGAACCTGAAAGCGCTTACAGGGGGCAAGATCCCGGCCACAGGAAATGAGGGGCTGCTTGACCAGGTGGCGGCACTCGAATGGACCCGTGATAACATTTCCGTCTTCGGCGGGGATCCTGCAAACATCACTATTTTTGGGGAAAGTGCAGGTGGCATGTCCGTGGGTTGCCTCATGGCGATGCCCGCAGCGAAAGGGCTTTTTCACAAGGCGATTCCCCAGAGCGGTGCCTGCCATTCCGCCAATTCGCCAGAGAAGGGACTTCAGGTGGCAGAGCTGGCGCTGGAGCTGCTTGGTACCTTTGATCCTTCAGCGCTTCTGGCACTGCCAGTCTCTGCATTTAGTGAGTTACAGGTGAATTTTGCCAAAGCTGCCGTTGGCAAAAATCTGCCTGGCATGGGCGCATTTCGGCCGAATGTTGACGGAACAGTCATACCTGAGATGCCAATTAACCTTGTGCGGAAAGGATCAGCTGCTGGTGTTGCCGTAATGACTGGTACGTGCAGGGAAGAGTGGCGACTGTTTGCCGTGATTGATCCTGCCCGGGTAAATATGAATGAGCAACAGCTGCAGGCAGAGGTAGCGGCCTTCTTTCCTGATACAGCGGATAAAGTCATCGCTAAATATCGGGAATGGCTGCAGTCACGCCACAAGGCTTCATTGCCCGTGGATGTACTGGCCGCATTTATGACGGACCAGGTTTTCAGGATTCCTGCGCTGCGATTGCTTGAAGCGCAGTCTGAACACGCCGTGACCTATTCCTATCTGTTTGATTGGCCGTCGCCGCTGATGGAAGGCGTCGTGGGTGCGTGTCATGCGGTAGAACTTGGTTTCAACTGGGGAACGTACGATAAAAATGGTTCGGCCGGATTTTTTGTTGAAGGACGAGAAGCGGATGTGCTGTCCGCCAGAACCATGGATGCCTGGTTGAGTTTTGCACGAGAAGGCGCGCCGTCATCATCGGGGCTGCCAGAATGGCCCGTCTATAGCCGGGACTTACCCGCAACCATGAGATTTTCGACTGAACCGTCTTTGCTACTGGACCCCGATCACGAGATCAATGAACTATGGGCAGATGACCCCGCGATCGGGAGCATGTAGAAATGCTGGACATGACGCGACTGCAAGAAGGAGAGAACTAGCCAATGCAACAGACTCATCCCAACAATGTATATCTGGTTTGCAACGCCCGTTATCACAATACCAATTTTGCCAGGCTCGAGCTGCTCAAGGTGCTTGCGGAAAACGCAGATATTCACACGCATGTAGCAGGAAATTTCGGTGATACGGAAACCATTAAGCAGTGCCAGCTGCTGATTACTTATACGTGTGACCTTCGTCCCACAGCCGAAGAGCAGGTTGCGTTGGCAGAGTTTCTTGAAGCCGGCGGTAGATGGTTCGCGCTGCACGCGACAAATGCCATCCTGGAGATCGTAGAAGGCCGCAAGGCGGAGACGCCAGATCTTGCCCCCGACTTTATGAAGTTGTTAGGTAGCCGATTTATTGCTCATCCTGCCAACCAAAAATTCACTGTTCGGGTCAGTGATATTGAGCACCCACTGACCGCAGGCATATCAGACTTCGAAGTGGAAGATGAAGAACCCTATTACTGTGAAAAATTGGGGGAACAGCTGGTATTACTCGAGGCCTCCTACAACGAGCCTTCGAGCGGCTATGCACGGTCCGACTATGGCACCGATCGCGACAGCCACCCGCAGATGTATGTGCACCCTTGGGGAGAGGGCGAGGTGCTGTATCTGTCTTTGGGCCACTGCGCGGGCAAGCACGATATGAAACCGATCAGGGACATTATTCCCGTGGTGCGGGGTTCCTGGAATTCGCCCGTGTATTACGAACTGCTGCGCAGAGGTATTGCCTGGGGCATGGGCGAGCTCAAAGCAACGGGAGATACCCGCCAATGAACGGTCCCGCCCATACCAACCTGGCCGCGCTGATTACGGACAAAGCCCAGACAAACCCCGACCTTGCGATTCTTACGTTTGTCACTGTGGGCACTGATGGTCAACTGGAGGACGAGACCCGAACCTACCGGCAGCTCTTCGATCACGGTCAGGCGCTGGCGCGGGGCCTGAATGATCTGGGTGTCAGCCAGGGGGACAAGCTGGCGGTGATGATGAACAATCATCCGGAGTTTGTGGAGACGATGGTGGCCAGTGGAATTAACAAGGAAAAGACAGACTAAGCAGGAGAAAA
>JAPKCZ010000693.1 GCA_028822745.1 Kiritimatiellia bacterium
TGTCGGCGCCCACGGGCAACCGACTGACACTGAATGCTTGCCTGTGGTGCTTCGTTGCCGATGAGCCCGCATTGAAGGACTTTTTCATGATCAAGGGACACGCTGGACTACTCCCGTGCATCCTTTGTTCCAATGTTGTCCTGCATCGCCTGTACGACCCGACTGCCCATGCGCGGTTCATCACCACCGCGTGTACGGACTGGATGGCGATGAAGAAGCACACGGACGCGTCTATACGCGAATTGTATTTGTACCTCGCCGAACAGCACGGCCTAGTACGGACCGACGACTTCGAGGAGCTCGAGCTCGCGTGTGGTATGAATTATTCCGTCTTTAGCCTGCTGGCGGAACCGCGCATAATGGTCGCAAGCATGCTGATGTACGATTGGCCGCACACGTACGTCATTGGTGGCCTGCTCGACAACGAAATGGGCAGCTTGATGCAGGAGTTCAGGCGACTGCGCGCCCCAACGTCCTACGATGCGCTAGCGGCCATTGTTCGGCAGTTTACATTCCCAGGACGACAGCGACCGAACTTTGAGCGGCTCTTCGACGCTGCTGCTGTGCGATCGCATTATGCGGCAGGTGCGTTCAAGTCGTTGGCGAGTGACTTCTTGACGCTCGCGCCGATCTTCGCGTTCTATATGAAACACGTCGCGTTGCCGCAAGGCCACGCCCTGCCGATGGTTAACTCAATGATCGCGGGCTTTGACGTGTTGTCGTTGCTTCTATGCATTCGCCATGGATGCGTCGAGCCTGAAGTGTTGAAGGGTGCGATCGAACATCACCTTCGACTCTTCAAGGCGGCGTACGGACCAGGCGCCTTTGTTCCGAAACACCACTACGCGATGCACCTGTGGTGGATGTTGTACATCTTCGGGATGCTGCTCAGCTCCTTGCCGCTGGAGCGACTGCATAAAATCCCTAAGCGGTACACAAAAGAGAGGCGGAACACGCAGTCGTATGAGGTTGGCACGATCGAAGACATCACGATCAAACAGCTCTACGACAGACGCGAGAACTGGCTCGCTGTGAATGTCTTGATCGGTGGGGGCAGTCCACCGTTCAAGAAAACGCACGTCATTTTGCAGGAACTTTACCCACACGGCTTCTAACTTCCTTGTTGCCCGCGCGTTCAAAACGCGGTCTGGGCCAGTCGTTTGCGAGGACGTCGTGTTCTTTTTGCATGGCGGGGCTCGCCAGTGCGGTCAGGTAAAGCTGCATTGCTCAGTCGATGGCAGCCTTTTCAGCGTCATCGAGTGCTGGGAGCTTGCACCTGTGGATTTTTTGAGCACCGACATTGCGCGCTACAGGATCTGTCCCAATCCACACGCGTACCCGTCCCAGGACATTCTCACGACGTTGGTCTATTCGGCCGCGGATGGGTTTGCGACGGTGCTCGTGCCACCATTGTTTCGCTAAGGTATCAGTTATAAATACCGACAAAACTAAAAAAACAGCGTGCACATTGTTTGAATGCGCATATGCGCAGAACATCGCCCCACATGAATGGTCGTTACCAGTCTTCTATGCTTAACTATAATCATTAGACACATCTGGCGATCACTGGCGATAGCCATTTCCAAGCAAGCTAGCTAGCGTTTGGACGCTGTTGCTTACCCGAGCTTCGATCCGTTGTCCGCAGCCATGCCGATTCACTTCGACAATTCATCATTGGCTGATCTCGACGCGTTGCACAACATCCGTGTCTGGACGGCACCAATTGTTAACATCGCTGTGGCTCCCCTGCAGGCGTTCCATTGTCGATATTGTCAGAGGATGTTCAACGTAAATTCGACGCAGCAACAGATGCTTCGCCACACCCAAGGCGCGCGCCACAAGAAGGCAAAAGCCGCAGCCGACAAGGTGGAGA
>JAPKCZ010000694.1 GCA_028822745.1 Kiritimatiellia bacterium
GTCGCGCTTCTATTTGACCACGAAATTGAATGTGTTTGCGGGCAACGACTATGTCGATTTCGATGAGAACGAGCCCTTCGGGGTCGGCGGTCTTGAACGTTACATACTCACGCGCGACGTTTTGGCCATGCGCGAAAAAGGACACAAGGATGAGGACATCTGCAAAGTGGCTCGCGCTGCAGGGCTCTTGCCTCATGGTGTTGCGGCAGAGTCCGCCGTCGCGAACGCCATTGAGCGCGTCGACACCTTTCTTGAAGCACACCGTGAGGCAACAGCCGGCCGCGCGCCAATTTCGCGCGACATTTCGATCCAACATGCGGATTTCACCGTAAGCGGGGTTCTGCATGACATCTTCGAAGACACGCTCATCGCCGCACGTTGTGGCCGTCTTCGCGACCCCGATTTATTAAACGCCTGGATACGCCATCTCGTTGCCAACACAGGTCAAGCAACATCGACCTGCTTGATCGGTCTTGATAAAAATGGCGCGGCAACATCACAAACATTCTCACCTTTCGAGGATCAAACCGCTGCCACAGACTTGCTACACCCCTTTCTTGACGCCTTTCAAGCGGGTAGGGCAGTGCCGCTACGCGTCTTCCCCGCAACGTCCATGGCTTTCGCCAAGACGCTTGTGCGCAACGACGATGTCAACAAAGCACTTCAGGCAGCCAAAACCGTTTGGTATGGAAACGACTTCGGCGGTGCCCCCGCCGAATGTCAGGACGCGTATCACAAAATGGTCTACGGCGAAACGTCGCCTCTTGATGAACGTTTCATTGATCTATCCCGGACCTTGCTCCTGCCCCTCGCCGAGCGAATCACAAGCAAAGCGAAGGGGGGACGGATCAAGCCGGCGGCGTCATGAAGAAGCTCAACCCCATTGAAATACCACTTCAAGGCATTCACACCATTGAAGCTAGCGCAGGCACGGGAAAGACCTATAATCTGACCACGCTCTATTTGCGAATGGTCACCGAATGTGAATTGCCTGTTTCTCGCATTCTTGTCGTGACCTTCACAGAAGCGGCTGCCGCCGAATTGCGCGACCGCATTCGCCGCCGGTTAAATGAAGCCGCTCTAGCACTTGAGGGAAAAGGCTGCGACGACCCGATCGTCGCCGAGCTCGTTGCCCGTATTGCACCGGACGAGGAGCGTCGGCGCTTTGCACTGACCCAGCTGCGCAGCGCCCTTTACGGCATGGACGAAGCAGCCATCCACACCATTCACGGATTCTGCAATCGGGTGTTGCGCGAAAACGCCTTTGAAACCCATGTCCCCTTTGATGCAGAACTCATCACCGACAGCACAGCCTTTCAAGAGGCTATCGTGAACGATTTCTGGCGGCTCATACAGACACGCTATTCAGCTGACATCGTTCGCATGCTTCTGAGTGTAGGCCCTAAACGGGAGGACTTCCGCAGGACACGCATAACAGCCCTTGATGCCCGCATGGCAAAATGCCTCGCCCCTGCTGATAACAGCCTGGCATCATTTTCTGCGACCATGCAAGCGTGGAGCGCTGCACTTTCCGGTCTATCGGCATTGATCGATCAGCACGGAGAAAAGCCCCGCAAGCTCGTCTTGGGCGGCATAGGCACTGAAGGGCTCAACAAACGCTCCTACACAGAACCAAAGCTCGACGCGCAATGGTTGACACTTCTGACAATGCTGAAAAGCGACGCCTCCGTCACCGCTGCCATGAAGGCACTCAAACCGTTCTCAAGCGAGACACTGAACAAAGCCACACGCAAAGCAGCACCAGCAATCACGCACGCCTTTTTTGACGCATGCAGAGACGCCATCACTGCAGGCGAAAAGACACAGCAGGCCTTCACGGGTGTACAGGCTGTCGAGAGGGTAGAT
>JAPKCZ010000695.1 GCA_028822745.1 Kiritimatiellia bacterium
GCTAAGAAGCCAGCTGCTAAGAAGCCAGCTGCTAAGAAGCCAGCTGCTAAGAAGCCAGCTGCTAAGAAGCTGAGCTCTATTAAAGTGGCCCCTGCGCGAACGGGCAAGAAATTGCCAAAGCTGATCATTAATCGAAAGTCGAACGGCGCGGGACCCGCGACGGTGACGACCAAAAAACGCGCTCGCAAACTGACGCCCAAGCAACTCGAAGATTTCAGGGTGATGCTGGTCGTTATGCGCGACCAATTAGCGGGACAGGTTAACGCTCTGCGCGACGACTCACTTCAGCGTCATGATGAAGTCAATACCAGCGAAGATGGTACCGACGCGTTCGAACGCCAATTTGCCCTCAATCTTGCGAGCACTGAGCAAGATGGGATTTGGGAAATTGATGAGGCTCTGCGTCGCATCGAGCAGGGCGTCTTCGGCGTATGTGAAATGTCGGGTGATCCAATCGAGATGGAGCGATTGCGCGCCATCCCATTTACACGCCATTCCCTTGCCGCTCAGGCAGAGATCGAGAGCCGTCGTGGCTTGAATCGTCAATCAGCCGTTCGTCGCGGGTTGATGTAATTCCAATCCACGAATATGACGGTGGCGCAGAAAAGCAGGGCACGACATGCTGATTCTCTCCATTTGCGTTGTCGTCGTACTCGTTGATCAATATACCAAACTGCTTGCCCAATCTCAGCTGCGCCTAGCGCATAGTATCGAAGTCATCCCGGGCTTCTTTGATCTGACGTACGTCCAGAACACGGGTGCTGCATTCGGCATCTTTTCCGGCATGAATCTTTTGCTGGCACTTTTTTCGATTGTGATGTTGTTTGGAATGGTTTTGATGCGACGCCATTTTTTGACGACGTCCATCTACTCGCATATGTTTTTCGGTCTCGTTCTGGGCGGAATTGTCGGCAATATGATTGACCGCTTACGCTGGGACTATGTCATAGACTTCCTGGACTTCTATTGGCAAACACATCATTTCCCAGCGTTTAATGTCGCTGATTCGGCCATCTGTATTGGCGTTGGTATCTATATGCTGATGCAGGTATTCAGCGGTCCTGCTGCCGTCCAAGCCTCTAGCGTTTCGCGCGATGATACACCCGCGTGAGTTGATTGGCCTGATGCTTAATGCATCCGCCGCATCGCTTACGCGCTAAGGAATTCGAAGACCATGACGCCAACGGCTTTCTTTCTGGTGGGTGCCACGGCGACGGGCAAGTCGGAACTCGCCCTACGCCTGGCGCGACGATTCGCGTTGGATACAATCGTGTCGGCGGATTCCATGAATGTGTATACGGGCATGGATATCGGCACGTCCAAACCCACTGCGCAAGCGCGATCGGAAGTACGGCACGTTGGAATGGATATTTGTACCCCGGACGCGCACTGTAGCGCAGGCGTTTGGCTCGAAACGGTTCGGGCCAATTGCGCGGCACACAAGAATGACGATCCTCGTAAACCTGTGATCGTCGCTGGTGGGACGGGACTGTATGTCAGTGCCTTGTTGCACGGTCTGGATGATTTGCCGTCTGTTCCTGCGGACGTGCGTACCCACTGGCAGAGCGTTGGTGAAGGGGAGGGCGGCCTCGAGGCGCTACAGACCGCGCTTAAGCATGCCAGCCCAGCCTGGTTCGATGCTCTTGATGATCGCGCTAACCGACGGCGTTTGCAGCGCGCTCTTGAGCTTGTGGCGGTCGGTGTGACGACGCCACCTGAAAGCTGGGGCAGGGCACGTGCTGGCATGGAAGGCCTGACAGGGCTCCGCATGCAACGTCCCGCGCTTTACGAGCGCATCAACGCGCGCGCCAAACAGATGTTCGAGGAAGGCCTGATGGAAGAGGCTGCTGCATTGGTGCAACG
>JAPKCZ010000696.1 GCA_028822745.1 Kiritimatiellia bacterium
CGCAAAGGTCGAGTTCATCTCCGGCCCGACCGAGGTGGAGTGGAAACAGTACAACCGCCGCCAGAACAAGACGTTAACGATTAAGGGAAAACAATGGTTGGCTAAACTGGGCGATGCGACATTCAAGATCACATTCGAAGATGTTGAGATGCAGCTGAAGCTGGCAGACGCGGTCACACTTGTTGAGACGCTGCCGCCAGCCTATCGCGCCGGCCTTGTCGCCACGTCAGAGGAAGGTGAGACCGGTCTCACAATCTACAAAGACCGTTGCGCGTTTGGTGTGCCCAAGCAAATCGGCATGGGGGGAGTCCTGCGCGCGACGACCCTCGCACATGAATCCGGCCATGTGATAGACCAGAAGGCCCGCGAGTTCGACAAGGACATTATGACGAAGTACGGTGTCGGCAGGCTACGGGACGGTGTGTGGATGTCGCGTTACGGCGATGGCCCGGTTCATGAGGGCCAGGCAGAGCTGGCGCGGCTCTATGCCACCAGCCTCGCGCACAGCCCGGAGGCTTTTGCCAGGTTCAGATCGCTGACACCGGTGCGATGTGCCGTATGGGAGCGTATGCTGGTGCTGGCCGGGGGCATGGACGCCAAGGATGCGGCGCCCGTCCCGGACTTCGACTTTGACGCTGAACTCAAGAAAAGCGCAGAGATCCACAAGAAGATGAGGCCCCGTATCAGCGACGTGCGCGATGACGTCAAGGCCATCGTAGAGGCAGGGAAGCAGGAGGTGCAATTATGAAGCGACGTGCATTTATCAATCTGGCTTTTGCGGTGGCGTTTGCGCTGCCGGGATGTTTGATAGCCGGGTTAGACCGGAATACAAATGAGGCCGCTTTTGCCGGGAGTGGTGAGGGACACCCTCCCAACTTTATTGTTATTTTGAGTGATGATCATGGGTGGACGGGTACATCAGTTGCGATGGATCCGAACAATCCGGAATCGAAGAGTGATTTTATTGAGACGCCGAATCTTGAGCGATTGGCGAAACGCGGGATGCGTTTTTCGAATGCGTACAGTCCTGCGGCGATGTGTTCGCCAACGCGTTGTGCCATTCAATATGGCAAGAGCCCAGCGCGCCTTATGCACACTGATAATGCTCTACGCTATCCGGAAGCCAAAGAACGGATCAGCGCCTCACTTTCATTACCGAAAATGCTGAAACAGACTGGGCTGGGATACGTCACCGCCCATCTGGGAAAATGGCACCAGTGTCCACATCCGGACGACGTGGGCTATGATGTTCACACAGGTGCCACGGACAATCCTGAAGGTAATTATCTCAAGCGCGGTACCCGCAACCCGAAAGTGAAACCGATTCCATTGCCTGCGGACGATCCGAAGCGTATTTTCAGCCTGTCGCGTAAAGCCTGTGCGTTTTTGGACGAACAGGTGAAAGCAGACAAACCGTTTTACCTGCAGATATCGCATTACGCGGTGCACAAGAAACTGTTGGCACTTGCTGAGACGCAGGCGAAGTATGAAGAGAAGAAACGCGGTAAATGGCATTACCGACCCGAATTCGGGGCGTGTACGGAGGATCTTGATACGGGTATTGGCATTGTCTTGGATAAGCTTAAGGCGCTTGGTATCGAAGACAATACCTACATCTTTGTCCTGGCTGATAATGGTGCCGTGGCAATCAATAAGAAAAGCCACAACGTGAACATGCCGCTTCGACGCGGCAAGTTTATTTTTATGGAAGGCGGCATCCGAGTGCCCATGCTTGCCGCCGGCCCGGGAATCCCAAAGAACACGCACAGTGACGCATTGGTCTGGGGCTGCGACCTGTGGCCAACGATTCATGATCTGGTTGGGGCAACGCGTTCGCTACCGAAAGACCTGGATGGCGG
>JAPKCZ010000697.1 GCA_028822745.1 Kiritimatiellia bacterium
CCAGGGACTACGCCCCCACTGGTTACATTAATGGCCTCGGAAACAAACTTCTTGGTGTTCTCCTTAGCTCGCGGGGCGACCACGTCGCCCGGCTTGACCTGATACGAGGGGATCGTGCAGCGCTTGCCATTGACCAGGTAGTGGCCGTGGTTGACCATCTGCCGCGCCTGGGGCAGGGTCAAAGCGAAGCCTCCAGATAGCACAACGTTATCCAAGCGACGTGTGAGAATCTGCAGCAGGTTCTCACCGGTGTTGCCCTTACGGCGATCCGCTTCACGGAAGTACAGCATGAACTGGCGCTCGAAGACGCCAAAGATGCGCTTGAGCTTTTGCTTCTCGCGAAGACGCACTCCGTACTCGGTGATCTTCCGGCGACTTTGAGCGTGCACTCCGGGCGGGTAATCCCGACGCTGGAGAATAGCGACCTTGCCGCTGGATGTATTCTGCCCCAGGAAGAAGAGGTTCATCCCCTCCCTGCGACATTGTTTGACCTTGGGGCCTGTATAGCGTGCCATCTGTTGGTATCCGTGGAGTATGTGTGGTCAGGCTTGGATTAGACGCGGCGCCGCTTCTTGGCGCGACAGCCGTTGTGAGGCAGCGGTGTGACGTCTTCAATCAGGGTGATTCGAAGGCCAGAGTTGGCCAAAGCACGCACCGCCGATTCACGGCCAGATCCGGCGCCCTTGACGCGCACCTCGATCTCCTTCAAGCCGTGACGCTGGGCTTCCTGGGAAGCTCGGTCCGCAGCTCGCTGGGCGGCGAAGGGCGTACTCTTTCGAGTGCCCTTGAAGCCACAGGCTCCTGCCGTCCCCCAGGCAATGGTGTCCCCGCCCATCGATGTGAGGGTGACGTGGGTGTTATTGAACGTCGCGCGAATGTGAGCGATGCCCTTGACGATGTTCTTCTTCTCTTTGCGCTTGTTTGACTTAGCCATATTACTTCATCCCCTTGACCGACTTCTTGCCGGCAACGGTCTTCTTGGCACCCTTTCGGGTACGGGCATTGGTACGAGTTCGTTGCCCACGAACGGGAAGACTGCGGCGGTGGCGCAGGCCCCGGTAGCAGTTGATGTCCCGCAGGCGTGAGATGGCGGCCGCAGACTCGCGTCGCAGTTGGCCCTCAACGGAGTATTCCTTCTGGAGGTGCCTGGCGAGGGTGGTCACCTGCTCCTCGGTAAGGTCGCTGGCCTTCAGGGCCGGGTCCAACCCAAGGTCCTTGCATACCTTAGTGGCTGTATTGCGACCCACACCAAAGATGTAGGTCAGCGCAATATCCATGCGCTTGTTGTTCGGGATGTCTACTCCAACTACACGTGCCATACTTTGAATTCTCCGGTGGGGGCTTGCTTGCCTTCCCTTTACTTGCCTTGTCGTTGCTTGTGTCGGGGATCGGCTTTACAGATAACGCGCACAACACCTCGTCGCTTGACGATTTTGCATTGGGCGCACATGCGTCTCACGCTACTACGAACCTTCATTACCTTCTCCGTCTCCGGCGTCCGCCGGTTCGTTTGCGCCGCTCGCCGCGGCAAGTGATACGCCCTTTGGTTAGGTCATAGGGCGACATTTCGACCGTGATCTTGTCTCCGGGGAGGATACGAATGTAGTGCATGCGCATCTTCCCGCTGACGTGGGCCAGGATTTCGTGACCCGATTCCAACTTAGCCCGAAAGCGAGCGTTGGGCAGGGCTTCCGTCACAACCGCTTCCACGGTGATCGGTTCTTCCTTTGCCATCACGCCTCCACCTCCAAACTCGCTAGGCAACCGGCGAACACGTCGTCGGGAGCCCGGTTTCCATCCACACTGAGGCACGAGCCCTGCTCGCCGTAATGGCCAACCAGGGGTTCAGTC
>JAPKCZ010000698.1 GCA_028822745.1 Kiritimatiellia bacterium
ACGACAGGCTGCGTGAATGCTATGGTTTTCTTTCTCCGAGCTGCATAAACAATTTTGAGCCAAGACGATACGACGCATAAGGCATCGCGTCAGAATCTCCAGCGCGACACCATTAATCACAGTACTGTCGCTGGAAACGCGTTCAAGCCTGACGACGGAGCAGGCCTCCTCCGGATCACACGCCTTTAAAATCGACGTCACCTTTGGAACCGCCACCTACCTATACTGGCGAATTCCGACCGACGTTCCAAACGTATTCCTGCAAAGGTTGATCAACCAGGAGGAATCGGGCAAACATTGTCCTCAGGGGCGACGATGTTACCTAATTCGAAGTCTTCGGCCGAGGGCGTCACGGCATCATTATAAAAACGTGATTTCTCATTCAGCATCACATCCGACCAGCGTACGATCTGACCCGTATAAGCAGAAATGCGTCCCATGATGGCCGCCATCGTTGCATGCGCAACCGTTTCAGCTTCATTCAGAGGTTTGCCATCAATGATGCTTTTTATCAGATGGAAATGTTCAATCGCATAGGGGTTTCCGCTCATGAATTCCGGCGCCGCAATGGCCGTACCGGAATGTGATTTGACGCGTCCGTCGTAATGACCTTCAGTCCCTGCAAAAGCTTCACCGACGCGCGAATAACAGCCCTTGTTCTGTCGGCACATGCTGTGGACATGGCAGCCTTCACCGTAATCAAAGTCGACACTAAACACGTCGAATTGATCGCCGCTTTCACGTCGCGAGCGTCCGCCAAATCCGTTTGCGGACAAAGGATTTCGACCAATAAACCAGCTGGCAACATCAATGTTGTGGACATGTTGTTCACAGATGTGATCCCCGGACATCATGGCCCAGTTGACCCAGTTTTTAACGAGGTAATCGGCATCACTCTGTTCGGGTTTGCGCGGTCGCACCCACGGCACACTGCCCAACCAGTAGACTTGTCCATTGAGAATTTTTCCCATTTCGCCCTCGTGGATGCGATGCGCCGATTCGAGATAGTTTTTCTGATGGCGGCGCTGTGTGCCAGCCACGATGGAGAGTCCCTTCTTCTTGGCGATTTCACCTGCGGCAATAATGCGTCGGGCCCCCGGAGGGTCGACAGCCACCGGCTTCTCCATGAAGATGTGCTTTCCAGCCTCGACGGCAGCTTCGACGTGCAAAGGCCGGAAGTTCGGCGCCGTAGCGATCAAGACGATGTCGGCGTCGCCAGCCATAATCTTGCGGTACGCGTCTCCACCCCAGAAACACTTGTCCGCCGGAACAGCGAACTTGGTACCAAAGTTCTTGGCCGAAGCCTCAAACCAGTCTGCCGCACCGACCCATGTGACGTCGACGCCCAACATCTTGGCCGCTTCATTGAAATTCTGCGCCGCGCCATTGCCGCGTCCGCCACACCCAATCAGTGCCGCCTTAAACTTTTTGCCGCCCGCCTGGGCATGCGCATTGAGAATGGAAAAACTTCCCGCCACTGCGCCCGCAGCGACCGTCGATCCGATAAAACTGCGTCGCGATATTGTATCCGTCATTGCGTTTCCTCTAGGTTTGCTCATTGTTAGAATTGTCTTGATGGACGCTATGCTTATGGCGCCGGATTACACTTCGTGCAGACCTTACCTAAGCCTGCAGCTGCGATGCAGCAGGGCAATGGTTATGTACGCAAAACACCTGCTCTTGTTCGCCAGGCGACTCGACTGCTGCCGGGGATGGTTGTAACACCTGCGCATGCAATGCAGCCGGCGCCTGGGATTGCACAACCATGGAGTGCGCGCCGCCCGCCTGCACTCCCGGCAAAGCCAGATCAGCCGGTGACGGATGTAATACCTGCACCTGCGACGACAACGG
>JAPKCZ010000699.1 GCA_028822745.1 Kiritimatiellia bacterium
AGACGGAAGCGGCCGTTCGCGCGACGCAGCCGAAAGTCACAAAATGGCCGACCCCTACCTCACGCGATCCGCATGTGCAGCACGAGCCCGGCGGTCGGCACCGCGCCCCCAAAAGGGAGACAGTCTGGCGAGACCCGCTAAAATTTTTTCGTAAGATTGTCGATTTTCGATCATCAGCTTCGTCGTCAGGTTATTCACACCGAAAGGATCTCCCATGAAATACCTCGGCTTGGCCTACTTCACCCCCGATAAATTCGCTGCGATGGCGCCAGACGACGTCAAGAACCTGGTGAGCCAATGCCCCGCATTGGACGACAAGATGCGGGCCACCGGCAAGGTACTGGTTTCCGCATCGCTTGGCGATCTGGACAACTGGAGGACGCTCCGCCCGCGCAGCGGCAAGACGCACGTCACCGATGGGCCCTATACCGAGTCGAAGGAAGTCGTGGGCGGCCTGTTTATCATCGAGGCGGATACCCATGACGAGGCGTTGCGCATCGCCTCCATGCACCCGGCGGCCACGCTGGGCGAAGAAGGTGGATGGGCCGTCGAGCTTATTCCCATGGATTTCTACTGGGCCCGATGAGGGCTTGGACGCGTGTCTCAACTTTGCGTTGGCGCTCGCCCATGCTCGTGACGGAGGGCAGGCATCCTGCGAATCTGATCGACTGAAGCCGCTCACCTTCTCGAGGGTTAGCGCTGCGCGGGAACCGGATGTTGGGCCGCCGCGTCTGTTTCTTCGCTCGTCGTGGGTTTGCTTGACGTTGGCTTGCTCGGACTCGGCTTCGTGGCTGCTGGCGTTTCCTTCGTCGCTATTTGTGATGCCTCTGCAAGAAGACGCATTGCACGGTTCGCGGTGATGCGGCTTTGAGGGATGCCTTTCGCATCGAGTGCGATCACCTGATACAACTCACGGTCACACTCCAGCTCCCGCTGATATTGCTCTGCTGTGTCGACGAGCAATTCAAGCATGGTCTGCTGACGTCGTCTTTCGTCACCCGTGATGGCAGGATTCCTACATATTGAGGACCCAAGTGTGATCAATGTGTTGAGCTGGCTCAACTGCCGGTTGCATAGATCGAAGGTGGAGAGCGCAAGCTTTTCGTACTGGAGCGCGTCGACAGGCGGGCGTGAAGCGGGTTGAGACTGTTTTGTAGGTTTGCTGCTCATGGTGCGACCTCCCTGGTACTTCCTGGATCGCCCGACACTCGCTTGCTTTAAGGAAGTGGGTGAGCGGGCATGTGGCGGGTTTGGAAGACCGGGTCAGAAACATGCCGGCGAGCCTTGCGGCTCCCCCACCACAGCCCGCCCATTGAAAACAACAGACGTGCAAAGGTAGACGCACACCCCGCCTGAGCGGGGGTGCGGTTTCTGACTCAGGCTTCCACACCTGACCGCCGGGTGTTTCCCGATGGCTTGATGATTATAAGTCATGGCAGCGGTGCAGCGATCAACCAGGCGGGCTAAGTGTTTGCGTTTGGCTGATTGGATAAGGCATCGGCGGTGCGCGATGGGTTGTCGCGAATCCAGGGATCGCGGACGAGCAGGCGGCTAGTTGCTTCAACGTTGACGGTCAGTACGAACGCGTAGCGGGTTTCGTCAATGCCAGGACCTGGCAGTCGATGGCGGTTCATCGGTCTTTGCCGACATTGGAGAAGGTCGGGTTGTATGTCAGCAATGTACCGGGTTGCTGACGGTCACGGGACCACGCAACGTAACGGTAGTTTTCTGCATCGGGGAACTCACACTTCCGACCCACAACGGACCTTCAGAGTTGCCGTAAGCAGTCGTTCATGTCGCACTCAAGGGCATGCCGCCGCAGACAGGCTAACCGCGTCCAACGTGCA